>NZ_JAQREZ010000212.1:0-255 GCF_028598715.1 Pseudoalteromonas sp. GABNS16E | reverse complement strand
GAGCGTGCAATTACATGCAGCATCAATATCAGCACTCCAATAGTTGCTAAGTATCCAACGCTACTTAAGTCTATTTTGATAGCACCTGAAATGACTGGCCAAATATCACCATCATTTAATCTTGAATATTGCCATATCAATAGCCCAATTCGGGAAGTTATAAAGATTGATAACAATATAAGTGTAAAACGTAACAAGGGTTTTAAAACGGAAGTATTTGCTGACATAGTTGTACTCGTCTTTAAAAATTGCAGC
>NZ_JAQREZ010000211.1:0-255 GCF_028598715.1 Pseudoalteromonas sp. GABNS16E | reverse complement strand
AAGCCGGACAAATAATCAATGGTAATGAACGTTATGATATTTACGTTCGCATAGAGGAAGAGTACCGAAGTAACAAAGAAGCTATTGCTGATATTCGGCTTCAATCACCTACTGGTGCTTGGGTGCGACTGGGTGACGTAGCCTCAGTCTCATTTGAGTCAGGCCCACCACAAGTTAGACGCGATGATGTACAACGAAGAGTCGTTATCCAAGCAAATGTACAAAATCGAGATATGGGAAGCGTGGTTGCCGATA
>NZ_JAQREZ010000210.1:0-255 GCF_028598715.1 Pseudoalteromonas sp. GABNS16E | reverse complement strand
AAGCCGGACAAATAATCAATGGTAATGAACGTTATGATATTTACGTTCGCATAGAGGAAGAGTACCGAAGTAACAAAGAAGCTATTGCTGATATTCGGCTTCAATCACCTACTGGTGCTTGGGTGCGGCTGGGTGACGTAGCCTCAGTCTCATTTGAGTCAGGCCCACCACAAGTTAGACGCGATGATGTACAACGAAGAGTCGTTATCCAAGCAAATGTACAAAATCGAGATATGGGAAGCGTGGTTGCCGATA
>NZ_JAQREZ010000209.1:0-255 GCF_028598715.1 Pseudoalteromonas sp. GABNS16E | reverse complement strand
CCTGATTTAGAGCGATAACCTACGCTTTGTAATAAACGCTGCACTCGGCCTTTACTGCAATCATATCCGTCGGCTATGGCGGCTTGCCACAATTTTCTGTAACCAGGTATGCAGTGCTCTTCATTACTTCTTTTTATTAAAAACTGAAGTAAAAAATCATTTTTTCTTTCAACTGGATTCGACGACTGTTTCAACCATTTGTAATACCCAGCCTTAGAAACAGATAATAACTTACATAACTTGCTTACTGTTTTC
>NZ_JAQREZ010000208.1:0-255 GCF_028598715.1 Pseudoalteromonas sp. GABNS16E | reverse complement strand
ACAGTGAATACACGCTTAGAAGCAAACGCCCAGACATGGTTGAGCAAGAATTGTGGGGATTACTGCTTGCTTACAACTTGATAAGAGTCGCTATGACCGAAGCGGCTACACGTAAAGGTATCTGGCCCAATCAGCTAAGCTTCAGTGGGTGCTCAAGCGCGGTTGTGGCATTCTTACTTACAACGGGACTTACAAGCCCAGGAAAACTCCCTGTGCTGTATGAGAACCTTATCACTCAGCTAACTTATTACGAGC
>NZ_JAQREZ010000207.1:0-255 GCF_028598715.1 Pseudoalteromonas sp. GABNS16E | reverse complement strand
CAATGACGCGCAAAACCGAAGACGGTAAAGTCGAAAATTTAGGTGAAGTTGTCTCTGGCATTGTCTTAAAACGCATGGGGTCTAATACTAAAGCCACCATTGATGGTATCAATGCAAGAATCCCATTGATTAATCAAGCATTGCCTAAAGGTGTTCGCTTTGAACCATTTTATGATCAGGCTGATTTGATTGAAAAAGCCGTTGATACAGTAGTTGATGCACTATTACTAGCATTTATTTTCATCTGTATTGTAT
>NZ_JAQREZ010000206.1:0-255 GCF_028598715.1 Pseudoalteromonas sp. GABNS16E | reverse complement strand
TTGGCATTGTAACTCTGGCCTTCTAATTTAAGTACCGCAGGAGAATCAATTGATAAATTTAGCTTTTTATTTGGAGAAACTTTTGCTTCAACCCATAGTTGTTTTTCATCAGCTAACAACATGACTGAATCCCCAGCATCAACACGTTGCCCTTGGATAAAGTCGTCTTGAAGCACGACACCTTCACGGTGCGCCGTTAATGCATATTGTCCAAATGCTTTAATGTCTTTGTTAGAAATACCATTTATTGCTTTT
>NZ_JAQREZ010000205.1:0-255 GCF_028598715.1 Pseudoalteromonas sp. GABNS16E | reverse complement strand
ATACAATACAGATGAAAATAAATGCTAGTAATAGTGCATCAACTACTGTATCAACGGCTTTTTCAATCAAATCAGCCTGATCATAAAATGGTTCAAAGCGAACACCTTTAGGCAATGCTTGATTAATTAATGGGATTCTTGCATTGATACCATCAATGGTGGCTTTAGTATTAGACCCCATGCGTTTTAAGACAATGCCAGAGACAACTTCACCTAAATTTTCGACTTTACCGTCTTCGGTTTTGCGCGTCATTG
>NZ_JAQREZ010000204.1:0-255 GCF_028598715.1 Pseudoalteromonas sp. GABNS16E | reverse complement strand
TAGCATCATAGCCTGCATCTTTATCTGAAATAAGAAGGTACTGAAATACTTGGCCTAGCCCTGAGGTGTTTGGCCCCATTTCGGGTGTGCCGACACCTTCTGGTATCAGTTCTTTTGCGGCTTGAAGACGCTCAAATACAAGTTGTCTTGCAAAGTAAATGTCGGTGCCTTCTTTGAAAACAACCGTGACGCCAGACAAGCCTGTTTTAGAAATTGAGCGCACTTGTTCTACATCAGGTAAGGCATACATGACCG
>NZ_JAQREZ010000203.1:0-255 GCF_028598715.1 Pseudoalteromonas sp. GABNS16E | reverse complement strand
AAGTTATAGCCGTGTAGATAAACAGGTAAGGCTGAGAGCCACACCACAAGCGAGAAAAAAGTTCCCCGAGCTGCCGGAGGAGATTGAGGCGCGGCTAATTACGAAAAAAGTGAAAGGAAAAGAGTGCAGAATTCTTACATCGCTTACCGATGTAATGCGTTACCCCAGTGACGAAATTGTAGACTTATACAGTCACCGCTGGGAAATTGAGTTAGGGTATCGTGAAATGAAACAAACGCTACTGAACAGTGAATA
>NZ_JAQREZ010000021.1:0-64843 GCF_028598715.1 Pseudoalteromonas sp. GABNS16E | reverse complement strand
TCAGCTAACTTATTACGAGCTTCCGACGAGGCGGGAAGATAGATTTTACCCTCGAAGGGTCAAACCCAAACCAAGTAAATACCCCACCAAAAAGAAAAATACCAGTCAGCTTAACTGACTGGCATTAAGCAATTGCTGGCATTTTTTATAGCTGTTATTTATAGGCTTTCTAAGAAGTCTTCATCAAAGTCTTCAGGCTCTTCTTTGATTGGAGGATTGCCGTCGTATAGCTCATAAAGCTGACGCTGGAAGTATATGTCTTTAACAAACAAATACGGGTCAAGAGAGTCATTAAGTAGGCCTTCTTGCGGGATAAGTGAAGCACGAGCTTCAACCGCTTTAAGCGCAAAAACTAAAATAGTTTGAGGCGTAGTCAGGGCGATTTCTGGTAACACAAAGTTATCAACTACATCGCCTGTTAAGTTACGTGCTGTAGTTGGCCCCATTGCCGGCAGCATAATATATGCGCCGTCGCCAACGCCCCACACGCCCAATGTTTGACCAAAGTCTTCATCTACCAGCTCAAGTCCAAGTGAACTTGCAACATCAAAAATACCAAATACACCTACCGTAGAGTTAACTAAAAAACGCGCTAAACTCACGCCTGCGTTACCCGCTTTACCTTGTAGCCCTGCGTTTATCATATCAACAGGCGCACTAATATTATCGGTAAAGTTAACAATCCCATTGCGTACAGGCACAGGGGTCACTTCTACATACCCTACAGCCACAGGGCGTAAAATATAAGCATCAAGAATATCCATATTAAAGTCGTACAATGGACGGTTAATGCTTTGTAGCGGGTCGCGCTCATCAACTTTGTTTTCTGGTACTTGTGCACATCCGGCTAGCACCAATAAACATAAAAAAGTAAAACTATGCTTTAACATCTAATGTCCTTAAGGTATTAATGTATCAATTTGAAGTTGGTAGTCACTTACGTTTTCACGTTGTAATGTCTCAGAGTGACCCTCTAACTCACCACTACTTGGCATAACTGACTCATCGATTGAGATCCGCGCTGTGATCACTATATCTTTAGCACTTGATAAGTTTAACCCATCAACCATTGCATTAGCATCAGTGAGTTGCACCGTTAGCGGAAAGCTGTATTCATTTAGTTTAACAACCGCTAATGGCATAGGAGAGCCTTGAGCAGCCTTGGCAAAAATAAATAAAGTCCCCTGCTGTGGCTGCTTATCGAAAAGCTCATCTGCTAAGCTCACAGTAACACTAATAGCACTGTTAGCAGAGACCGGCATTACAGAGCCCTCATTTTGCATTTGTTGCTCTATATCGGAAATACGCTGCGCTATCATTGAATAACGCGTATCGCTTTTATCCATGCTTGCCAGTAATACTTCAAACGCCGCTTTGGCTTGCGGCCAGTCCTTGCGCTCATAGGCAATAAGCGCTAATAAAGAAATAGCATCAAGGTTTGTTGGTTCAACCTTTAGCACTTTAGATAGCATACCCGCTGCACGCGTCATGTTCTCTTCGCTGCCTTCAAGCAATAAAACTTGGCTGTAGCTAATGAGTACTTGCATATTGTCTGGGTTCATTCGCAGGGCTTTATCAAACGATTGCTGCGCCATATCAAATTCGTTTAACGACATAGCCACACGTCCAAGCAGCATCCACGCAACTTCGTCATCGCCTGATTCACTAAGCTTAGTGCGCAGCGCTAAAGCAAACGCTTGCAACTCGTTTTGAGTTAGTGGCTCACCTTTTTGCATTACCGCACGCTCGCCATAATCTGCAAGGTTATCCATTGCATCATACCACGCTGCTATTTGCTGCTGGCTCCCTGTAAAGGTGTAAAAAACACCGGTGAGGGCTAATAAAAATGCTGCGCCTGTTAAAGCAAAAATACGGTTATTACCTTTGCTATTAAGCGATTTTTCTGGTGAAAGCTCGTTCAATAAACGACGTTTTAGCTCAATAACCGATTCACTGTGGCTTTGCGCATCAATACGTTGATTTTCTAAGTCGTTTTGCAGCTCAACTAAACGCTGCTCGTAAATGCTGATCAATTCTGCATTAGCATTGTGAGTAATGGTTTGCACGCGCTCTTTTTTTAAAAAAGGCAACATAATAAAAGCCAGTGCAATTAGTGTGAGTAAAGTAAAACACGCCCACATTAAAATCATTAATTTTGCTCCTGACGTTTATTTTCTGCAATTAACTTAGCAAGTTTTGCTTCATCATCGCTGTTCCAGGTTTGCTTAACTGACGCCTTACGCTGGCGAATTACAATAAAACCAAAACCCAAAATAACAATAAGTACAGGTAAAACCCAAAGTACTAATGTGGCTGGTGTTACAGGCGGATCGTAATGAACAAAATAACCGTATCTGTCTATCATGTAATCGATTACTTCGTCTTTTGTTTTACCTTCTTTTACCAACGCGAGTACCTTGTCGCGTAAATCTTTTGCAACAATGGCATCAGAGTCTGCAATATTTTGGTTTTGACATTTAGGGCACCTGAGCTCTTTGGTTAACTCTTCAAAGCGCACAGCTTGTTGGTTATTGTCAAACTGGTAGCGATCTTGCTCGGCATACACTGCCATACTTATAAAAAAGCTCAGGGTTAATAAAAACACTCGCATTAATTTAGCTCCTGCATAACAGGGGCAAATTTAGCACGCCATACGCGCAGGTTTAGATCCCCTGTATGGTGTAATAAAATTTTACCCGTTTTATCCACTAAAAATGTTTCAGGGGCACCTGATACACCTAAATCAAGTGACAAGGTACGGTGCAAGTCTAAAATATTAAACTGGTATGGGTCGCCAGCACGGCTGAGCATATCACTCACATCGGTGCGCAAAGCTTGCATATCAAATGGACCATCAAAATCGGCATCGTAGCCTTGTACATAGTACAAACCAATAATTTTTACGCCTTGCTCACGCAGCTTGGTTAAATACCCAAGTTCAACTAAACATGTAGGGCACCAAGTCCCCCATACATTAAGTAAATAAACTTCGCCTTTTAGGCTTTCATCTGTCCAGCGCTTATCATCTTGCATTAAATCAGGCAGGTTAAACGCAGGCATCGTTTGGCCTAGTCGACCGGTTTGAATTTCACGCGGGTTGGCAAACAAACCTTGATACAAAAATACACATAAAAATATAAATATTAATAACGGTGCTAAAGCTAAAATTTTACGGTTCATTACGCATTCTCCAACGCTTTTTTGCGTGTACTTGCTGATGTACGGTAGCGTTTATCAAATAAAATCATAAACCCTGCAAGCGATATAAGTACACCGCCTATCCACATCCAACGCACGAACGGTTTGTGATAAATACGCAGTGACCATGCCCCTTTACTTAATTGCTCTCCGAGCGCTAAATATAGGTCGCGAGTAAAGCCGGCATCAATTGCCGCTTCGGTCATAAATTGCATACCAATATCGTATTTGCGTTTTTCTGCGTGCAGCTCAGTCACTAGCTTATCGTTATTAAATACCGACACTACACCAGCATGTCCACTGTAGTTAGGGCCGCGTATTGCTTTAACGCCATCAAATCGGTATTCGTATTGATTAAGCGTAACAATATCGCCTTGCTTCATAGAAACATCACGCTCTACCGAGTACGCCGAAGTAAGCGTAACGCCTGCAATAACAAATGCTAAACCAACGTGACCAAGCACCATAGCCCAGTAGCTAATACCTAAACGTTTAATGCCTTCTTTTAGCGTCCCGTGAACCGACGCCTTAGCGTATAAATCTATGGCAGTTGAGACTGCAACCCATACACCTAAGGTGGTGGCTAATAATGTAAGTGGTTTTACGACATCGTAGCTTGAGAACAACCACGCACAGGTAATAACAACACTTATCAACACGCCTATTAATACTTTATTTTGTAGTACAGCCCACTTATTTTGTTTCCAACGAAGAAAAGGCCCTATTCCCATTAATATGGCAAATGGTACTAATAAAATGGCAAACATTTTATTAAAGAACGGTTCGCCAATAGAAATACTGCCTAGGCCCATTTCTTTATGCACCATAGGTAACAAAGTACCTAAAAGAACAATTAATGTGGCTACCACTAAAAAGATGTTGTTAAGCCACAAGGCCACTTCACGTGATACAAACTTGTAACGGCCTTCGCTTTTAACTTGTGATACGCGCAGCGCATACAACGATAAACCGCCGCCAACAACAATGCCTAAAAAGGCTAGAATGAATAAACCTCTATCAGGGTCAGTGGCAAATGCATGCACCGATACAATAATACCTGAGCGAACAATAAAGGTGCCTAATAAGCTCAGTGAAAATGCAGCGATGGCAAGCAGCACAGTCCACGATTTAAATACACCGCGCTTTTCTGTCACGCTTAGAGAGTGCAATAAAGCCGTAGCAACTAGCCAGGGCATAAGCGATGCGTTTTCTACCGGATCCCAAAACCACCAGCCACCCCAGCCAAGCTCAGAGTAAGCCCACCAGCTGCCTATGGTTATTCCTAAACTTAAAAAGCCCCAAGCAGTCATCGTCCATGGGCGAGACCATTTAGCCCAGGTGTTATCAAGTTTACCTGTTAAAAGTGCTGCAATAGCAAATGAAAACGCAACCGATAACCCCACATATCCCATATACAGTAATGGCGGATGAATGATCATACCGGGGTCTTGTAGTAGCGGGTTTAAATCACGCCCTTCAACAGGGAAATACGGCAGTAAGCGTTCAAACGGGCTTGAAAGCAGTAGTGTGTACATCATAAAACCGACACCTAAAAAGCCAAGCACACCTAAAACACGTGCACGCAACACCCAAGGTAGCGATTTAGAACGCATAGCAACCACGGCGGTCCACCCTGCTTGCATTACAAGCCACAGTAAAATAGCGCCTTCGTGCCCACCCCACGTAGAGGTAATTTTATAATACCAAGGCAACGTACTACTTGAATGGTACGCCACATAAGATACCGTAAAGTCATCTGTTAAGCTGGCATAGATAAGCGCAGCAAACGAGAGAAGTACAAAAGCAAATTGCCCAACGGCTAAAGACGGGGCCGCACGCATTAAACGAAGATTACCGGTATGCGCGCCCCACAGCGGAAAAATACACAGTAAAACGCTTAGCACCATGGCAAGCGTTAAAGAAAAATAACCAAGTTCTGGGATCATATTAGCTACCGCTATCTAGGTTGTATTTTGGTTTTTCGTGTTTAATTCCTTTTACGGCTTCTGCTACTTCTGCTGGCATGTATTCTTCATCATGCTTAGCCAGTACTTCAAAAGCTTCAATCACGTTTGGTTCTACAAGCACACCTTGCGCTACAATACCTTGGCCTTCGCGAAATAAGTCAGGCAAAATGCCTTGGTATTTAATTGTTACCAATGGCCCAGTATCAATCAGTTTAAAGCTGACTTGTAAACTTTGTTCATTACGAATGACAGAACCCGGCACAACCATACCGCCAATACGCAACTTTTGCCCTATTTGCGGTTTTTCTTTATCTGGGCCTTTGCCGTCTATTAGCTCGCTTGGTGTATAAAATAAGTTTATGTTTTCCTGAAGTGCATAAAGCACTAGGCCTACAGAGGCACCAATACCAAACAGTACTGCAATAATTACCAATAGGCGTTTTTTACGTCTTGGGTTCATGAGATTTGTTCCTGCTTCGCTTTTTTAATTCGCGCTTCACGCGCAACTTGCTGCTCTACTGAGGCCATAATACGTTTTGTATCACGTAAAGAGCTAAATAAAATGCCCAACAAAATTAAGGCGCATGTACCAAA
The DNA here is from genome assembly GCF_028598715.1 of Pseudoalteromonas sp. GABNS16E. Classification (NCBI taxonomy): domain Bacteria; kingdom Pseudomonadati; phylum Pseudomonadota; class Gammaproteobacteria; order Alteromonadales; family Pseudoalteromonadaceae; genus Pseudoalteromonas; species Pseudoalteromonas sp. GABNS16E. Next base: position 59,084 of record NZ_JAQREZ010000021.1, on the reverse strand, counting down.
TGAAAGCCACACGTAAAACCCGTAGCCTCCCATTGCAATAAAATCAGAAAAAGAGTCAAACTGCATAATTTACCCCTTACTTAACAAGGCTCGAACCCAAGGTCGATGCTTTTCACGTTGTAATATTTCATTTTTAAGGCGAATTAACGTTACAGTGCCCACAAACGCTGCAAATGCTAAAATGTTTACCATAAGCGGCCAAAACATACTTGGGTCAATGGCTTTTGTATCAAGCTTTGTGATTGTTGCGCCTTGGTGCAGAGTGTTCCACCACTCTACGGAGTAGTGAATAACAGGTAAATTAATTACCCCTACAATGGCTAAAATAGACGCTGCGCGCCCTGCTGATTTTTTATCTTCAAAGGCATGGTAAAGCGACAGCACGCCTAAGTATAAAAACAATAAAATAAGTTCAGAGGTTAAACGTGCATCCCATACCCACCAAGCACCCCACATAGGTTTACCCCATGCAGCGCCGGTAATTAAGGCAATAGCTGTAACACAAGCTCCCACCGGGGCAATAGCAATTACAGCAAGTTCAGCGTTACGTAATTGCCACACTAAAGCGACAATAGCTGCTATAGCCATAGAAGAGTATGCGCCCATAGACAAAATAGCCGATGGAACATGAATGAAAATAATACGGTAGCTGTCTTTTTGTTGATAATCAGCCGGTGCAAAACCTAAGCCCCAAATCCAACCAACAAGCATACTTATAACCGTAACAACGGCAAAATAAGGCAGTAACGTATTACATAATTGATATGCGCGCTCTGCTTTTGCGTAGGGATGTAACCACTTCCACATATTAACTTACACTCACTTTTAATGCTGACGATATGGCGATGGGTGCGCACATAATAGCAACTACTAACATGGCCCCAAGAATGGCAAGCTGCCCGCTATAATCCAGCGACATAGTACTGGTATCAATGGCTGACGTTGCAAAAATTAAAACAGGAATATACAAAGGCAACACTAATAAGCTCATTAAAATGCCGCCTTTTTGTAATCCCACAGTAAGGCCAGCCCCAATTGCACCAATAAAGCTTAATAATGGCGTGCCTAATAATAATGTTAATACGGTCGCTAACAGCGCAGAGCTCTCTAAATTAAGCAATAAAGCAAATAACGGTGTCATTAATACTAATGGTAAACCGGTAACAACCCAATGCGCCGCAACTTTAGCCAACACGGTGAGTGATAGCGGGTACGATGAAGCAATTAACTGCTCCAACGAGCCATCGTTATAGTCGTCTCTGAATAATTTATCGAGTCCAAGCATGGTAGAGAGCAAAGCTGCTACCCAAATAATACCTGGCGCCATTCTGTTTAATAGACCGGGCTCTGGGCCAATTGCTAACGGAAATAAAGAAATAACAATGAGAAAAAACAAGATAGGATTGATAATTTCAGCACGCTGGCGAAACGCAAGCTTTACATCTTTACTAAATACCGCACTAAACAGCAGCCAATATGAATGTTGACGAGTCATCAGTAACGATACTCCAAGGTCACCGTTTGTAGGTTTTCAAACTGTGTTGTTAAATCTTGATGGGTTGTTAGTAAAATAGCGCCACCACTTTTTAAATGCTCAGAAAAACGTTGTTGTAAAAATGCAACGCCATTTTTATCAAGTGCAGTAAAGGGTTCATCAAGCACCCATAGTTTTGCATCACTTAACCATAATCGCACTAAAGCGACACGACGCTGCTGCCCTGCAGAGAGCATTCTTACCGGCACATCTTCAAGGCCCACTAAGCCAAGCTTAGCTAAAATTGGATATAAGTCGGGCTCATTTGTATAGCCGTTAATGTGTAACCAATGGCGTACGTTTTCCAGTGCGCTGAGCTGCACATTGACACCGGTTTTATGGCCTATAAATAGCAGGTCTGTGGCGTACTCTTCATAATGCTTGGTAATAGCTTGCTGGTTATAAAAAATAGCGCCTTCATCAGGCACACTAAAGCCTGCGACAATACGCAATAATGATGTTTTGCCAGCCCCGTTAGGACCCGCTAATTGCATGATTTGACCGCTATTTAGGCTAAAATTAAGATCCGCAAACAAACAACGTTCTTGCTTGATGCAGGTGACGGACTTAATGTGTAACAAGATGACGTTTCTCTATGCCAAAAATTAGGCGTTAGTCTACCATAATGATAGGGTAATACGAATATTGCTTTAAAATCGATTCACGAAAATTAGCGAAAACTTGATTTAAAATAATGAATAATCCAACGCAAATCACATTATCTAATTCATTGGTTAATAACCAAAGCGCTCCGAGCACTTCGGACGAATTAGTACAATTACCAGAGCAGGTACTTGCGGCTAAAAATATTCAGTTTTCAAAAGGCTCAATTACACTCGATGTTTTAATAGATAAACACTGGCAAACTCTACGCTTAGGCATAACGCATGCCCCTCAAAATACAGACAAAATAGCAAGTGCTAACATACAGCTCAGCGCTGATGGAAAGCAGCTAAATATTACTCCTAACAATACCAATATTACACTTAGCAACGCATCACAACTGCAGCGTTTTTTAAATTATGTTAGTACCGGTAGTGAAATACAAAGTAAACCCTTGCCAGTCAATGTACAGCTTTCGCCGTCACCGCAGCTTATGATACCTAGCCTTAATGCCAGTATTGCAATTAACAAAGAAACCGCACAGCTGTTAAATACCGAGCAGCCATTACAGGTACTTATTAATACAACCAATAAAGGCGCACAAATAAATGTTATTAACCGCTTTGCTGACACCGTCCATACTCAAACTCTCAGCCAACATAAAATTTCGCAGCTATTAACTAACTTACTGCCCAGCGCGCAACTACAAGCAACGCCTAAATTAGCTATTATTTCGCACCCTCAGCATAGCGGCTCGTTCACAACCCCGATAACCAATAAACAGCTTAGTGAATTGCCTAGCAAGCCCGTGGCAGTAAATATTACTAATCAAGCAGATAAGCTGCTCATTAAAACTAACTTACCTAAAATGCAGGTCGCACTTAATAACTCATTTAGTAAACCCTTTACCGACTTGGTTTTATCACAGCAGCAAAATGCAGCCAGACCCCCCGCTGATAAAACAAGCCCGCAGTTAAGTGCACAAAGCCCTATAAAGTCATGGTTACAAAGCAGCTTTAGCGATTTAAAAACGCGAATTAACGATGCCGTTAAATACTTTGAAAACAAACCCTTTGCGAGTAAAACGTCACCTTTGCAGGCTCAACAAGCTAAGCTTGATGTAAATAAAACGCCGACACAAATAAACACGCTAACAAACCTTAATTTAAGCAAGCTAAATATAACCGCTGAAGTTGCTAATCATTCTTTTACCCCTAACAGCCCTTTAGCTAAACACTTTGCGCAGCTTCCTCCTTTAGTGCAAATAACCCAGCAATTAAAGGCAAGTGTGTCGTTATGGCAATCAGCAAACAATACAGCTCAGCCCCAAGCAGTGAGCGCCCAACCAACAAATGTAAGTACGCAAGGCAACGCTTCTACGCCGCTGAGTTTAAAAACACTACATGCCACAACTTCACAGGTAAATACTCCCAATCAACCCAGTTTGTCTCACTCGCTTTTTAACACAGCTGTAAGTCAGCAGTTACAACCAACAGAAGCTAAAATTTTAACCTCGCTTTTAAATTTGCCAACAGAGAGTGAGCGCCCAAATAGTGCTTCCAACCCTAAGACATTGTTGAGTAGCCAAATTACTGACATAGCAAGTAAAGCTACTCAAAATACACCTGATCTTACGCGTTTAGTGAATCAAGCTTTTAATAGAATGGTCTCCAGTACTAATGTCCACCCAGCCACCATACAGCGAGAGCTTTTAAGTACCTTACAACCGCTTACTACGCCAAACGACACACTACAAAGTAGCTTTACAAAAGGGCTTGAGCAACTTGCGGTTACTATTTTAGCGGCGCCAATAATAAGCCAACCAAGTACTTCGCTAACGTTTAATAACCACACAGGGGTTGATGCCCTACTTAATGTGCTTTTACCTACTTTTAAAGTAGGTAATGGCGCGGATAAACTATTAGAGCAACTTCAACAAACACAAATACAAGAGCTTGCCCCAGAGCTGCTACAAGTTAAAAATACCCTTAGCCAAGTACAAGTAACTACGCCAAACCAACAAAGCGACACAAACCCGCTAGCACAGTTTTTATTTCCGATGAAACTTCCGCCTGAAGCGGGACAAACAGAGATAACCTTAGGGCAATATAAAAAAGCCAGTGTAGATAAAACCGAAAAAAACGTGTGGTTTGTTAGATTAAATTTTGATTATGCACAGCAAGGGCAATTACAAATAGTGGCTGAGCTTATGGACAAAGCGCTCGATTGCCAGCTGCTTGCCTCTAGCCAAGAAGTAAGTGCAATTGCACACCCTCACTTAGATAGCCTCAGGGCTAAATTAGCTCAGCATGGCTTGCAAGTAGGCGAGCTAAACTTAAAACGCGGAGATGCTAGTCATCAAGCGTTTTATCAATCGCATGCCATTATAAATATTAAGGTTTAACATGACTGACACCTCTAATTTAGCAGCAAATAATAAATCCGCGATTGGCCTGTTGTATGAAGCAGGAAGTACCCCAGCAGTAAGTGTAAAAGGGTTTGGCGAGTTAGCCGATGAAATAATCGCAGCAGCAAAACAAAAAGGCATTATGATCCACCAAGATGAAGCACTTGCTAAAACACTCTCACACTTAGAATTGGGAGAGGAAATACCTAAAGAGCTTTATTATGTTATTGCTGAATTGATTGCTTTTTCGTACGTGCTTCGTGGGCAGTTCCCACCTGGCTGGCAAGACTTTCAAGGTAAGCTAAATGTAAAGGCATAACTAGGTGGATGAATTATATCTCCCCCTTTATTAAGTATTACTGCACATTGGTGTTGTGTGTAGTTAAAAGCAAAAAAGACGCTAGGCGTCTTTTTGTTTATGTAACGAAAATAATAGTTCAGCCTCAGCCCTAGGAAGCTCGCACTCGCGTATCACCTCATCTAAATCTGCGCCAAGCTCAACCATTTTAACAGCACGTGAATATATTTTTGCGTCTGGGTCATCATATTTTTGGGCAGCTTGTTGTTGCATCAACTCTTGATTTTGTTGCTCAACTTCAAGTACGCGCTTACCTATACTTAAAAGCCCTGTTCTGAGCTCAGACACTTCACTGCGTAATATATGTGTTTGCTCTGAGGTATCTTTTAATTGCTGTGATACCGCATTAAGCTCCGCCGACTGTTTATTTTTTAATGCAACAATTAGCGCCAGCGATATTAAACCTATCCCTAGCGCTGCTATTGCGATACTGAGTAACAACATAATTTTAGTGGTAAAGCTTAAATATCGCTTAACTCATCCCATTCGTCATCGCTAAGTAATTTATTTAAATCGACTAAAATAAGTAATTCGTTATCGCGGTTACATACACCTTGGATAAACTTAGCGCTTTCTTCGGTACCAACATTTGGGGCGCTGTCTATTTCAGAGCTGCGTAAATACACAACTTCAGAAACACTATCGGCTAAAATACCAATTACTTGCTCTTCTGCTTCAATAATTAAAATGCGAGAGTTATCAGTTGCATCCGCAGCAGGCAAACCAAAGCGTGCACGAGTATCAATAACAGTGACTACGTTACCACGTAAATTTATAATGCCAATAACGTATGAAGGTGCTCCAGGTACTGGGGCAATTTCGGTATAACGTAAAATTTCTTGCACCTGCATTACGTTGACGCCATACGTTTCTTCTTCAAGCTTAAACGTTACCCACTGTAAAATTTCATCGTTGTTATCTGCGTTTTTATTCGCTGATAATAGTCTATCTTCGCTCATGCTGTTACCCCGTAATGGTCGTTACTACTGACGGCTATCTAAGCCTTTTTCTAATAGTGCATTTAAATTATCTACATCTATTAAAGCACACATTTTTTCTTTAATAACACCGGCAAGCCAAGGGCGTTTGCCACTGTTTTTTCGCCATTTTACATCTTCTTTACTCAATGTAATGTTATTTATTAACTTTTCGGCCAATAAACCCCAGTTGCTATCGCCTAAGGTTATTAAATACTGATAATTAAGAGAGGCCTCTAACTTTTCATCGTACTTTTCAGGCATTACCCAACGGGCAGTATCAACTACGTTTAGCTTTTCATCTCTATTAAGCATAACGCCTTTAAACCACTTTGGCTTACCAAATAAATGATTTACTTCACCTAATTGATGAATTCCTCCAAGCGCTTTCAAAGGAACAGCCAATGTTAAACCAGCCACTTCAAAAAACAGAGCCTGAAATTCACCTTCAAAGTAATCTTCTTGGCTATGTAATAAAGGGGCAGGTTCTGTACTTAACTGGGTTTGCACCTCAGCTGTCTCTACTGGCTCAGGCTCAATAGGTGCCGGTGGCGAAATAGTGGCGTCAGCCTCGCTATTACTCTCTTTTACTTGCTCAGAATAAAGCTGCTCGGTTACTTTTAATTGCGCTTTGGGCTTTAAAAGTACTTCGTCGTTTTGTAAGGCACTAGGTACTTGCTCAAGTAGCTTTGCTACAGGCTCAAGGTTTTCCTCAGGTTCGTCTTCGCATAATAGCGCCCCTAAGTATTGAGTCATTACTTTTTCATTAGCAAATAATTGCTTACTCATTCATTAACCTTGTCCAATTAAATAATCTAATAACGCTTTATAAGCGTAAACCCCACGCGAACGTGGGCAAAACTCTATGGGTACCTTTTGTGCAAGGCTTGCATCTCTAAACTTTGTATCAACGGGGATCACTCCTGGCCATACTTTATCTTTATATGTATTTTGCAACGTTTTGTAGGCTTCAAGCGACGCTTTAGTGCGCTTATCATACATAGTAGGGATTATAGTATATTGGTACTGTTTCGCTTGAGAGCTTTGCATTAATTCCATAGTGCGCATCATTCTATCAAGCCCTTTGAGCGCCAAAAACTCAGTTTGCACAGGCACTAAAATACGTTCGCTGGCGGCTAATGCGTTCACCATTAAAACACCTAAAACGGGCGGGCAATCAAGCAGCGCATAATCGTAATGTTCACTAATTTTTGCAAGTGTTTTTTTTAAAATTAAGCCCATCCCCGTTTTATTGCCCATACTTCTATCGAGGGTTGCTATAGCCATCGTCGCGGGCAATATATCTAGGTTTTCCATGGTAGAGGGGCACAAGGCTTGTAGTATTTCTTCACTTTGCATTGAGGTGCCGCGGGCAAAAATATCGTACACACTGACTTCTAAATCTTCAGAATCAATACCAAAATAGTACGTTAGTGAGGCGTGAGGGTCGGTATCAATGAGTAATACGCGTTTACCTTGCAAGGCCAAAATACCAGCAAGACTGACAGCCGTTGTGGTTTTACCTACACCGCCCTTTTGATTTGCTACTGTCCAAATCTTCACATTAAGTCCTAATTACTGTTCATTGCGCGTGGTGATTCTGATGCCACCATGAGGTAAACGAATTATTTTAATAGAGTTATCATCAGAGGGAAGTTCCACCTCTGGCTCAGGCGCAGCTTGTTGCACTTGCTCATCAGGCTCAGCTTCATTTTCGGTGGTTTGTTGTACTAAGCCATACTTAGAAAGCGCAATAACAACTTTACGATTCTCTGCTCGACCCGCTGCGGTGTCGTTATCGGCAAAAGGTGAGTATTGCCCATACCCCTCGATTGCCATTCGCGCTGGGTTAATTCCTAACGTTTCTAATTCAACTAAAATAGAGGTCGCCCGTGCAACTGACAACTCCCAGTTAGAGCGAAACATTTCATTGCGAATACTTTCGTTATCTGTGTAACCTCTTACCCTTATGTAGTTATCTACTGGGGCAATAATATCTTTTACAATTTTTACGACTTGCTTAGCTCGCGCGTGGGCCACTGAGCTACCACTTGAGAACAGCATTCCTGAACTTAGCTCAATAATAAGCCAATCTTGGTTGAGCTCTAAACTTGCTTCTCCATCACGAATTTCATCAATAAGTGCTGAATGTAATTTAGTTAACAGACTATCGAGTGGTTTACCTAAATGTTTTTGTTTTATATTGCTGGTATCACTATGTCCATCTAACAGCTCTGGGCCAGACTCCTGTTTTTGAATGCTCTCACCATACAATAACTCTTGCTCTGGGGTAACACGGTCAGTAAGTAGCCCTTCGCCTTTCACGCCCTCACCTTGTTGCGATTGTTGCCTTGCTGATTTGTCAAAAACCTGTTCTAGGGAGTCGGAGAGGATTTGAAAACTTTCTTCTTTATTTATGGCAATGGCATACATAACCACAAAAAAGGCAAACATAATGGTCATGTAATCAGCATAAGAGACTAACCAACGTTCTGTAAGTTGATTTTTTTCAGCTGATTGACGTAAGCGCCGGCGTAACATAAAAGTTACTCTACCACGACATTAGGGCGCTCTGTGCGATAAGCTTCAAGCTTTAATTCTATGTTTATAGGACTTTCGCCAAGGCTTATAGCAATCACCCCTTCGGCCATCATTTCATGGTAAAGCATTTTTTGCTCTACTCGCTGCTTAAGCTTATTGGCCATAGGTAAAAATAATAAGTTAGCTAAACCCACCCCATATATTGTTGCAATAAATGCGGTGGCGACCCCTGCACCAAGCTTTTGAGGGTCGGTAATAAATGACATTGCTTGAATAAGGCCAAGTACAGCCCCTAAAATACCTATAGTTGGGCTATATCCGCCCATGGCTTCGTACACTCTACTTGCTTCAAGTAAGCGGTCTCGTTCAAGCATTAAATCTATTTCTAAGGTGTCGCGTAGCTTTTGCTCCGAACACCCATCTACTAGTAAGCTAAGCCCTTTTGCTGCATAAGGATCTGGGTGACTAAGTGCCTCTTTTTCAAGCGCTAAGTACCCTTCCTGGCGAGCTTTATGCGACCACGTTTTAATTTGCTCTATGGCTTGCTCAATATTGTACTGAGGTGAAAAAAACACCCAATGGCTCATGCTTAGCGTTTTTTTAAAGGTGCTTGTCGCCGTTTGCAACATAACAGCCCCTAAGGTGCCGCCAAGTACAATAATAAGTGCAGGGCCATTAAATAACGCCGTGACAACGCCCCCCTCTAAAGAGTAACCAATCGCTATAGCGCCCAGCGCAATGATTAACCCTAAAACAGAGAGCTTATCCACAACCAGTCTCTCTTTTTATTCTTGCTGCTACGTCGTTTAACGCTAAATGCTCAGAGGCAAGCCCAGCGTTGGCAATAGCTTGAGGCATACCGTATACCACACAGCTTTTTTCATCTTGCGCCCAAATTGTTGCGCCAGATTGCTTAAGCATTCGCGCGCCATCACGTCCATCAGCGCCCATGCCGGTTAAAACAATAGCAAGTACATCTCCTTGGTAGCTTTTGGCAACACTTGCAAAAGTCACATCAACGCTTGGTTTGTAGCTTATACGTTCACTATTATCTTCAAATACACGCAACGTTTTGTTACCACTTCGCCCTTCTACCATCATTTGCTGTCCACCAGGTGCTAAGTAGGCTGTGCCGGCTTCTAGCCTGTCACCTTGTTGCGCTTCTTTAACGCGTATTTTGCAAAGGCTATTTAAACGTGCCGCAAACGCAGGCGTAAATGCTGCCGGCATGTGCTGAATTAACAAAATAGGGTGAGCAAAGTGAGCAGGTAATTGGGTTAATATGGTTTGTAAAGCAACTGGCCCGCCAGTTGAAGTGCCAATAGCCACTATTTGATAGTGTTTACCGCTGGCACGCGTGGGCATACTGGGTGTAGTTGTTGTCTGCACTGGGGCAGCACGTTGAAAGCTTCTATCAGGTTGTTTAAGCGATGAGCTTGTTGTGGCAAGTTTGCTTGCAGATGGAGCAGTAGTCTTACTTGATGTTAATGGCCTAACAGGGCGCGGTGCTCGCCTGCGACCAATTTCCTTCACTTTAGCTTGCAATAACTTGATTGCATCTTCGTTATTTCGTGCAATGTCTTCAAACTTTTTCGGTAAAAAGTCCATAGCTCCGGCATCAAGTGCATCTAAAGTTGCGGTTGCACCGTCGCGAGTTAATGAAGAAAACATAAGTATTGGCGTTGGGTTACTCCCCATAATTTCTTTAACTGCGCTAATACCATCAAGCACAGGCATTTCTACATCCATGGTGATCATATCTGGACGTAACTGCGCTGTTTTTTCTACGGCTTCTCTACCGTTAACAGCAAAGCCTATTACTTCGATACCGCTGTCTTGTTCAAGGATTTCGCTCACTCGACGGCGAAAAAAACTGGAATCGTCAACAACTAAAACTTTTACGGCCATTGCGCTCTCTTATTAAATTTATGTATAGGCATACACAGGTATGCCTACATTTTACCCTGCGTAATGCTTAAGCATATTAGGTACATCCAGAATCAGCGCAATACCACCGTCAGATGTAATTGTTGCACCAGCCATTCCAGGCGTACCTTGTAATAACGCATCAAGAGGCTTAATAACAACTTCTTCTTGGCCAATTAATGAATCAACCACAAAGCCAACTTGCTGAGTACCTATTTGTACAATTACCACATGACCTTGCGCTTTTCGCTGAGAACAATCAGCACCTTTAACTAACCAATGCTCTAAGTAAAATAGCGGTATCGCTTTTTTACGAACAATAATTGTAAGCTGACCATCTACCACATTGGTTTTGGTTAAATCTAAGTGGAATATTTCACTCACACCAGCAAGTGGTAACGCAAACGTTTGCTCACCAACAATAACCATCAGCGTAGGTAAAATAGCCAGTGTTAATGGTACTTTTATTTCTAAAATAGTCCCTACGCCCAACTCTGACTGTATACTCACAGAGCCATTAAGCTGCGTAATTTTAGTTTTTACTACATCCATGCCTACGCCACGGCCAGAAATATCAGATATCTCTTCTTTGGTCGAAAAGCCTGGCGCAAATATTAAGTTATACGCTTCTGTATCTGATAAGCGACTTGCCTGATCATGGTCAATAACGCCTTTACTGATCGCTATTTTTTTCAGTTTTTCCGCATCCATACCTGCACCATCATCTTTAATGGTTAACAAAATATGGTCGCCTTCTTGCGAAGCCGATAATGTAACGTTACCGGTTCTAGGCTTACCCGCAGCTTCACGCGCTGCTGGCATTTCAATTCCGTGGTCAACTGAGTTTCGTACTAAATGCACCAACGGATCGGCCAGTGCCTCAACTAAGTTTTTATCTAAATCGGTTTCTTCACCTACAAGCTGTAAATCAATTTCTTTATTTAAGCTACGGGCTAAGTCACGTACTACGCGAGGGAATCGGCCAAACACTTTTTTGATAGGCTGCATTCGCGTTTGCATTACTGCACCTTGAATATCAGCAGTGACCACATCAAGATTTGATATCGCCTTACCCATCGCTTCACTGTCTGTATTGGTCGCTAAACTGACCAACCTATTTCGTACTAATACCAACTCGCCAACCATATTCATTATTTGATCTAAACGCTTTGTATCAACACGTACTGTAGTTTCAGCAGGTGGAGGCGTAGCTTTTTTAGGTGCAGCGCTACTCGCTGGTTTTTCAGCCACTTTAGGTTTAGGCGCAGCGGCTTTTGCCGCCGGAGCTTGTTTTGCTGCAGGTGCTGGCGTAGGCTTTTCTGGCGTAGGTTTTGCTGGCGTTTGTGCTACAGGTGCAGCCTTAGGTGGCTGCGGTGCAGGTGTGTCAGCTTCTTTTGATTCTGGTGCGGCACCTTTACCATGCAGTTCATCAAGCAATGCCTCAAATTCATCATCGCTGATTTCATCATCACCGCTATCATTTGTAACAGCCGCTGGTGGTGCTGTGTGTTTTACTTCTGACTCACTGCTTGAAGTATCTCCTGCAACCGGACCAAAACTACCTACACCGTGTAATTCATCTAATAAACTGTCAAATTCATCATCGGTAATATCTGAACTTGAATCTGGCTCTGCACTTGCACTTGGTTGCGACACCGGGCTCTGGCCTTTGCCGTGTAGCTCATCGAGTAAGCTTTCAAATTCATCTTCTGTAATTTCATCAATTTGCGTGCTATCTGCTGAAGGGCTTGAACCTGCCACATCAAATAGTTCATCAAATGCAAATGGGTCTTCATCATCTGTTGCGCTAACGGGAGCTGCGGGTTCTTGTTCAACAACTTCGGGGGCTGTTTCAGTAAGCTCTTCATCCGTAGGCGGTTGACCAAGTTTGTGAAGGGTTTCTAGTAATTGAGGGTCTGCTGGGTCTGGCTGTTCGCGGTTTTGAATAGTGGCAAACATTTCATTAATGGTATCTAGTGCTTGTAAAATCACATCCATCAATTCTGAATTAACGGTTCTAACCCCTTGGCGTAAGAGATCAAATACGTTTTCAGCACCATGACAGGCATCAACAAGCTCAGTCATAGCTAAAAAGCCTGCTCCCCCTTTTACGGTATGAAAGCCCCTAAAAATAGCATTTAGTAACTCAGTATCTTCTGGGTTATTTTCTAGCTCAACTAACTGTTCAGATAAAAGCTCTAGGATTTCTCCAGCCTCTACAAGAAAGTCTTGTAAAATATCTTCATCGACTTCAAAGCTCATGCAGTTACTCTCCTCTTAGAAGCCCAAACTTGATAATAGGTCATCGACCTCGTCTTGGTCAGATACAACATCATTTCGCGACTCTTTATCAATAATAGGGCCTTCAGGACCTGCTAATGTTTGTGCGGCAACCAGTTCTTCTGTTTCTTGTTGTTCTTTACTTTCAGCAATGCTGTCATCTTGTGCAGCAAATGCTGTTAAAAGGTGTATTAAACTTTCTTCTACTTCTCTGACTAATTCAATTACACGGCGGATAACCTGGCCGGTTAAATCTTGAAAATCCTGCGCCATTAGTACATTAGTCATTAAAGTTTGCAACTCATCGGTTTTATGATGAGAGCTGTTCATAAACTTGTCGATGCTGTGGCATAAGGTTTTAAACTCGCCCAGCTCTATCTCGCGGTTCATAAGCCTATCCCAAGTAGGCTTAATATGTGCAATTTCATCTGCTAACTGCTGCGCAATAGGAAGGCTTGCTTCGACCGCATCCATTGTCTTATTAGCTGCATTTTCTGTCATTTCCATGACATAGTTTAAGCGCTTTTTCGCATCCGGAATTGCATCAGTGGTTAAATCGGTTAAACGCGTATCAAGTTCAAAGCTTTTAAGGGCTTCGTGTAATTGGCGTGTTAACTTACCTACTTCAGCAAAAAGCTGCGATTGCTCTTGAGAGGCAGTATCTAAAATTAATTGATCAGCTTTATCTTGCTCACCGTTTTCTAAAAAAACGACGAGCTGACGAGCTTGTTCTAAAGTAATTTGAGGCGCAGCTGGTGCTGACATAAGCCTCTCCTCTCATTAACCTAAGCGTTCAAACACTTTTTCTAATTTAGTTTTCAAAGTACCAGCAGTAAATGGCTTAACAATATAGCCATTAACACCTGCTTGCGCTGCCGCTATTATTTGTTCTTTTTTAGCTTCTGCCGTCACCATTAAAACCGGAATATGTTTTAATTTTTCGTCAGCTCTAATGGCTCTTAGCAAGTCAATACCCTGCATGCCTGGCATGTTCCAATCGGTTACAACAAAGTCAAAAACCTGATTTTGCAACATAGGTAATGCTGTAGAACCATCGTCAGCTTCTTGAACATTCGTGAACCCTAGGTCACGCAACAGATTTTTTATAATACGTCTCATTGTAGAGAAATCATCAACAACAAGAATTTTCATGTTTTTATCCAAAACATCCTCCGGTGAGGTCTTAACCTATAATTTACTTACTACTAGTTTATCCAGTCATTGATTTTTGCTTTGAGCTTAATCATCGCCTGACCATGTATCTGACTTACACGCGATTCACTTACATCGAGTATATGCCCAATTTCTTTTAAATTCATTTCATCGTTGTAATACAAAGAAAGCACCATTGCATCTCGCTCCGGTAAAGACTTTATTGCCTCTAACAATGAATTATTAAACCGTTCATTTTTAACATTATTAAATGGTTTGTCTAGCGCTAAATCTTGACCTGCAGGGCTAATAACATCTTCATCTACCCCTAGGTCTTCTATACCAAGCACTTTACTGGAATTAACATCATTTAAAATATGATGGTATTCTTCTAGCGAAATATCAAGTTTTTCAGCTACTTCAGTATCTTTTGGTTCTCTATTTAAGCTATTTTCTAATTCTGTGATGGTTTCGGCTACTAATCGGCTTTTGCGGTGCACCGAACGTGGTGCCCAATCCCCTCTGCGCATTTCATCAAGCATAGCGCCGCGAATACGAATACCAGCAAACGTTTCAAAGCTTGCCCCTTTACTGGCATCAAAGTTTTTTGAGGCCTCGATAAGGCCAATCATTCCCGATTGGATTAAGTCATCAAGCTGAACGCTAGGAGGAAGACGAGCTATTAAATGGCACGCCACTTTTTTGACAAGCGACGCGTGTTTTTCAACAATCACATTTAAATTTTGTGTTGATTGATATCCCATAGCTCTTTTCACCGATGTTGTCATAATCAGCCGTTTACTAGCTTCTCAATGAAAAACTCTAAATGTCCTGAAGGTTGATTAGGTATAGGCCATTTTACTGCTTTTGTCGCTAATGTTTTAAACGCGACTGCTGCTGGTGAATTAGGGAAAAGATCGACAATTACTTTTTGTTTGCGCGTAGATTTACGCATATTTTCATCATATGGAATAGTCGCAACAAGCTCCATAGACACATCTAAAAAGCGGTCTGTTACTTTAGAGAGCTTTGCAAAAAGCTCTTGGCCCTCGCGCATACTGCGCACCATGTTTGCAACAATTTTAAATTTATAAACGCCATGCTCGCGGCTAAGTACTTTAATAAGCGCGTAGGCATCAGTAATAGAGGTCGGCTCGTCACACACCACCACCATGACATCTTGCGCTGCACGAGAAAAACTCAGCACCATGTCAGAAATACCAGCGGCGGTATCTACAATTAAAATATCAAATTCGGTATTAAGCTCACTAAAGGCACGAATTAACCCAGCATGCTCAGATGGGGTTAGCTCCACCATACTTTGCGAGCCTGATGTAGCAGGCACGATTTTAATACCGCCTGGGCCTTCAACTAAAATCTCGTCAAGTTCGCACTCGCCTGAAAGGACATGAGATAAGTTTTTTTCAACACGTAGTCCTAGCATTACATCACAATTAGCTAGGCCTAAATCGGCATCTAATACTAATACACGATTACCCTGCTGCCCTAAAGCAATAGCAGTATTTAAAGAGACGTTGGTTTTACCCACCCCTCCTTTACCGCCGGTGACAGCGATAACTTTTACGCCGTTGTTGTTTTGACTCATTTTGCGCAGGCCGCTTGCTTGATCTAATACTGTGTTAATCATACATCCCTACTGTGCTTGACGCCACTGCTTGGTGTCTTGAATGTTGTGCTTTTGCTCTTTTTAAATACAATTGCTCAGCTTTTTTTACTAGTTTTTCAGCATTTGCAACGCGAATATCTTCTGGTACACGCTGACCATTAGTAAGATACCCTATTGGAAGGCGATTTTGAATCGCTATACTAATAATCTCACCTAAACTTAATGATTCATCTAACTTAGTGAAAATACAACCGCTTAGCTGAACCTTTTTAAAATGTCTTACGGTTTCTTGCAGTACATTTATTTGTGCTGTGGCACTTAATACCAAATAACTACGTATATCTACTCGCTGGTTGCGCATTAACGTATTTAATTGCTCTGTAAGGCGTAAATCACGTTGGCTCATACCCGCTGTATCAATTAATACTAGACGCTTATTGCGTAAATGATATAAAACTTCAGCTAATTCATTGGCATCTTTTACTTGTTTAACACCACAACCAATAATACGACCATACGTTGCAAGCTGCTCATACGCACCAATTCTGTATGTATCAGTGGTGATTAGGGCAACTTTGTCGGCGCCATACTTTTGTGCGCCTAATGCGGCAAGTTTAGCTACTGTGGTTGTTTTACCTACACCAGTAGGCCCAACAAGTGCATACACACCCCCTTGGCGAAGAATTTCGTTATTGGTGGTTTGCATTTGATCTTCAACCATTTGCAATAATGCTTTCCAACCTTGCTGTCGCGATACGTCATCTGGAATAAAACACGCCATTTGCTCTGCAACGTCTTTATCTATTCCCATGCCAACTAAACGGTCAATCATGCATGCACGTGTAGGGTCGCGACGTGCCATATCTTGCTGCATTAAACCCGATACTTGGTGTTCTAGTAACTGGCGAATTGCGTTCATTTCATCACGCATCGCGCTCATTTGGGCGCTTTCGTTGTTATTAGTTTGGCTACGTGGTGCAACCGGCGCATCTAAATCGTCAAAGTCTTGATCTAAATCATCAAAGCCTAGGCTGTCTGCTTGGGTTTGCATGCGTTTTGGCGCTTCATTTTCGCGAGCAAACATATTTGTCGTACGTGGCTGTGCTGGCTCTTGGTAATGCTCAGACGTATCAATACCTGATTGCGAAAACATAGAGGCTAGCTCAGGAGAGCGAGGGCGTGGCGACTGACGCTCTAATAAAGCTTGTAAGCTATCAGCTACTTTTGCTTGTGGCTCAGGTTGCGCACGCTTAGGCTCTGGCTTTACAAAGTTATGAGTAGGCTGTTGCACGGCTCTTTGCGGAGCAGGCGCTGCCTGTGGTTGCGCTGCGGCTTTAGGGGCTGCTTTGTCGTAATCTACTGCGGCAACAATTTCTACACCATTAGCGAGTTTTTTGTTCGACATAATAACGGCATCAACACCTAGCTCATCTTTAACTTCTTTCAGTGCGGTGCGCATATCTTTGGCAAAAAAACGTTTAATCTTCATGGTTCAACCCCTGTTAAAATCTTTATTGTTGGCCTACTGAGCTGACAATCTTGATCTGTCTTTCATCTGGTACCTCTTGATAAGACATCACCCTTAAACCCGGTATGGTGTACTTAACAAAACGAGATAACACAGTGCGTAACATTCCTGACGTTAGCAATATTGAAGGTTCTCCGGCCATTTCTTGATTCTGATGCGCTTCGTTTAATGATGTTTGAAGTCGCTCAGCAAGGCTTGGTTCTATTCCGGCACCTTCGTCGCCTGCATTTTGTAATGACTGATGCAACATCTGTTCCAACTCAGGCGCCAAGGTTATGACAGGGATTTCTGATGACATTCCCACAGCGTCTTGAACTATTAAACGGCGCAGCGAAATACGCACTGCAGCTGTTAAAACATCGGCATCTTGGCTACGTGGGCCGTACTCTACAAGGGTTTGAACAATAGAGCGCATATCACGAATAGCCACACCTTCGTTTAATAAATTTTGCAGTACTTTTACAACGGTTGTCAGTGGTAGTACTTCTGGCACTAACCCTTCGACTAAACGTGGATGGCTTTTAGCTAACATATCAAGCAGGTTTTGAACCTCCTCATGGCCTAGTAATAATGCGGCACTGTTAGTTAATAACTGGCTAATATGGGTGGCTACCACAGTGGCTGAGTCAACCACGGTGTAACCTAGTGATTGTGCTTCGTCTTTTTGATCAGGCTTTATCCACACCGCATCTAAGCCAAATGCTGGGTCTTTGGTTTCAACCCCTTTAATAGGGCCAAATACTTGCCCTGGGTTGATGGCCAGTTCATCGCCATGTTTGAGTTCGCCCTCACCACTTGAAACACCCATCATGGTAATACGGTACGCATTAGGGTCTAACTCTAAGTTATCGCGAATATGTACAGGCGGTACTAAAAAGCCAAGCTCCTGAGATAGCTTTTTACGCACCCCTTTAATTCGGTTGAGCAGCTCACCACCTTGAGATTGGTCAACAAGCGGAATAAGCCTGTAGCCAACTTCTAAGCCAATAACGTCAATTTGTTGTACATCGTCCCATCCAAGCTCTTTTTTCTCTTGCTTGTTTGCAACACCAGTACCGGCAACGGTACCACTTTCAGCCTCTTGGGCTGCTAGAGCAGCGGCTTTTAATTTTTGCTGCTGAGTAAAGTAAGCTAAGTAGCCAAGTAGTGCGCCTAAACTTAAAAAAGCAATATGAGGCATACCCGGAACTAACCCCATAATGATTAAAATACCTGAGGCGATAAATAATGATTTTTCGTTACCTAATTGGGCTTTAAATTGCTCACCCATGTTATGTGATTCGTTTTGGCGAGTAACAACAATAGCAGTACCAATAGAGAGCAGTAATGAAGGAAGCTGCGCCACAAGGCCGTCACCAATGGTAAGTAAAGTATATACTTCCATTGCGCGGCTAAAGCTCAAGTCATGTTGGATCATGCCCACAAATAAGCCGCCAACAATATTAATAATTAATATCACGATACCGGCAATGGCATCGCCTTTTACAAACTTACTCGCCCCATCCATAGAGCCGTAAAAGTCGGCTTCGCGGGTTACTTCGCTGCGGCGCTCACGTGCTTGCTCTGCACTAATAAAGCCAGCGTTTAAGTCGGCATCTATCGCCATTTGCTTACCCGGCATAGCATCTAGCGTGAAACGAGCCGATACTTCAGAAATACGCCCTGCACCTTTGGTTATTACTACAAAGTTTATGATGATCAGAATTAAAAACACCACTAAACCTACCGCGTAGTTTCCGCCAATAACCACTGAGCCAAACGCTTCAATTACTTTACCAGCCGCATCACCCCCGTTGTGACCCTCAAGGAGCACCACGCGCGTACTGGCAACATTTAGTGCTAAACGCATAATTGTAGCGATTAACAATACCGCCGGAAACATGCCAAATTCGAGGGGTTTCATGGTGTAAACAGTCACCAGTAAAACAACTAAGGCAAGGGCAATATTAAATGAAAATAATATATCAAGAAGAAATGGCGGCAGCGGTAAAATAACCATACCCAGCGCTGCAAGTACTAATAGCGGTGTGCCAACACCTTTGGCATACTCTTTTTTATCTTTGTTAAGTTGTTGTAATACCGCTTTAAAATCCATAACTCTACAATTCAATAAATTGACACTAGCCTGAAATTGCAATAACTATTCCAAGTATAGAGCCAGCAATAGATTCATTGAGTATTGATACAAAATTTAAAGCAAGTGAGAGACAAGAGCGAATGGGCTTTATGGTTTGAATTTGCAGCCCCATGTTGGTATTTAGGCAAGGCGCCCCTGTAAAGTATGGTTGGCTCAGCTTACCCTAATCGTATTTAAAATCATCCGGAATAGGCAGTTTAGATTTAAGAGGGATGGGGCGCTTTCCGCGGCCTTTTTTAAACCGTTTAAGCTGAAATACATAGGCTAAAACTTGAGCGACAGCGGTAAATAGCTGATCTGGGATCTGTTGGCCTATTTCGGCGGTATGATAAAGCGCCCGCGTAAGCATAGGAGATTCTACAATCGGTACTTCGTTACCTTTGGCTATTTTACGAATTTGCATAGCCATTTCATCTATCCCTTTGGCAAGTACAATCGGCGCACCTGCTCGCTCAGTATCGTATTTTAGCGCCACAGAATAGTGAGTAGGGTTGGTTACAATTACGTCGGCATCGGGGACATCTTGCATCATTCTTCGCTGCGACATTTGCCTTTGTGTTTGCCTAATGCGCGCTTTAATTTGCGGATCACCCTCTGAGTTTTTGTACTCGTCTTTGATCTCCTGCATAGTCATTTTAAGTTGTTTGTTGTGGTTATAACTTTGATAAGGCGCATCTATTGCGGCAATAATCACCAAAGTGCACGACAACCCTAAAAACATCCACGAGAGTATTTCAAGGGCATGAATTATATTACTAGGTGCGCTTTCAATACTTAAATGCAAAATTTCATCAAAAAAAGTTTGAATCAAAAACACCGCAAAAATAGCCACCAGCGCAAACTTTAATATAGATTTTACAAGCTCTATCGCTGCTTGTGGGCCAAACATGCGTTTAAAGCCCTTCATTGGCGACATTTTACTGGGTTTAGGTGCCGCGGCTTCCCAACTAAAATTAAAGCCGCCGAGTAAGGTATTTCCTATAAATGCTGCAATAACAATAATTAAAACAAACATCGCCATAGGAAACAGCAACGCACTGGCCACCTCACTCCACACCGCAAACATTTTAGTGGTGTCGTAGGTTTCACTGCGATTTAAAGACAG
Organism: Pseudoalteromonas sp. GABNS16E; assembly: GCF_028598715.1. NCBI lineage: Bacteria > Pseudomonadati > Pseudomonadota > Gammaproteobacteria > Alteromonadales > Pseudoalteromonadaceae > Pseudoalteromonas > Pseudoalteromonas sp. GABNS16E. Next base: position 38,909 of record NZ_JAQREZ010000021.1, on the reverse strand, counting down.
CATCCTGCCCATAACATTGTACAAACCTTTGCCTATTTCGGGCCCATATAACAGCAACGAAATTGCAGAAAAAATAAGTACAAACATAGTACCTAATTCTTTTGAGCGTGCTATTTGACCTTTCTTTTTAGCATCTTCGAGCTTTTTGGAGGTGGGTTCTTCTGTTTTTTCTTGTCCTGAATCTTCAGCCATTGCCCCTCCTACACCGTACAGCCAACAAGGCTACACATTAGCTCAATCATTTTTAACCACTGAAACTCAAATTGGGTTACAAAATTACCCAAGGTGGCCCAAATAATCATTAAACCGGCAACTAATGTAAACGGAAAACCTATTGAGAAAATGTTTAATTGCGGTGCTGCGCGGGTCATAATACCAAATGAAATATTAATAATGAGCATGGCCGTTAGGGGGGCTAAAGCCAATACCAATGCAGTGGTAAACATCCAGCTGCCCCACGTTACAATATCCCAGTAATGATCAACAGCCCACCACTGGCCGTTTATAGGCAACACCGAAAAACTATGCACCACCATTTGAATCATCATTAAATGGCCATTAAAAACAAAAAATAACAAGGTCGCTAAAATTAAGTAAAACTGGCCAACTGCAGGCACACTCGCACCATTTGAAGGGTCTATAACAGAGGCAAAGCCCAAACCGGTTTGCATTGCCAGTATTTGCCCAGCAAGCACAAAGGTATTTAGCATTAGCGTAGAGGCAAACCCTATCGCAACACCTATCAACATTTGCTGTATAACCACCAGCACCATTTCAAAAGAAAATAAATTAGTAAATGTTGCAGGAGGCAGCGCTGGCACCACTAAAAACGTTACCACTACCGCCAATCCCATTTTAATGCGCGTAGGTACGTTTTGTGCGCCTAAGCCCGCCATAATCATGATCATAGAGCTGATGCGAACTAAAGGCAGTAAAAAATCACTTAACCATTGAATAACAACAGAAAAAGGAAATTCCACAATTAGCCTGCAATTTCAGGAATGAGTAACACTAGGCGGGTAAAAAAATCCATTAGCTCTTGAGTAAGCCAATGCCCACCTACAATAAGTGCTCCAATGGTAAATAATAAGCGCGGTAAAAAACTTAGGGTTTGTTCATTAATTGAGGTTGCCGCTTGGAACACCGCCACCACTAAACCAACAAGTAAACCAGGTACCACAATAGCTGATACCAGCTTAATAACTAAAAACAGTGCATCGCTAAGAATATCAACAAAAATTTCTGGTTCCATGTTGTACTCCTAATGTTTAAAAGTGCGAATGTAAAACATGGTTTATGTCCCTAAGCCAAAGCTTTTGGCTAACGTGCCCATTACTAAGCTCCAGCCATCGACCAGTACAAATAACATTATTTTAAAAGGCAAGGACACTATCATGGGCGAGAGCATCATCATACCCATGGCCATTAATACCGAGGCAACCACTAAATCCACAATTAAAAACGGTATAAAAAACATAAAACCAATGATAAACGCGGTTTGTAGTTCACTGGTCACAAATGCAGGTATTAACACAATAAGCGGTGTGGCCTCTGGCGAATCAAGCTGCTCATAACCTGCTATTTTGGCAAACGTTTCTAAGTCTTTTAATCGTACCTGCGAGAGCATAAAGGCCTTCATGGGCTCCTTTGCAAGCTCTAATGCTTGTACCGAAGTAACTTGTTCATTTAAATAGGGTTCTATCGCACGTTCGTTAACTTGCTGATAAATAGGCGCCATAATAAAAATACTTAAAAAAAGCGACATCCCTAATAAAACTTGGTTTGAAGGTGTTGATTGTAAACCAATGGCTTGGCGCAAAATGGCCAGTACAACAATAATACGGGTAAACGAAGTCATCATAATTATGGCGGCAGGAATAAAGCTCAGCGCCGTCATAATTGCCAGTACTTGCAAGGTTACAGAGTAATCTTGCGTCCCGTCGGCATTGGTTGTAATGGTTAGAGCGTCTATGCCCTCTGCACTGCTTGCAGCAGGTACAAATAACACAGCTAAAATAATCAGCAGCCACTTTATCATAGGGTTAATTCTTTTTATTTTGATTCGTTTGCGGGTTTAGTAGTTTGCTAAATCGCTTAGCAAGTTCTGGCAGTTCTTTTTCACTTAACGGCGTGTCTAATTTATGTAAGTAGTTAATACTGTGCGGGGTGACCCCTAATAAATGCTGTGCATTATCTATTTCAACCACCATTAAGCGCTCTCGAGAGCCAAGCGGTAAGCTTCGTACCACTTTAAATTCTTCGCTATTAGCTAAATTTGGGTTAAGTTTTTTAACAAAAAATGCCAGCACTACAATCAGTACTAGCACCGCAACCAACGACAACACCATAGACAAAATGTCGGCCGTAGGTGTTAACGTTTCTGCCTTTGTAAATACTGAGTTTGTTAAAGCAGCAAGGGAGCTCATCGTAATTTTTTGATCCGCTCTACCTGGCTAATAACATCCGTTAAACGAATACCAAATTTATCATTCACTACAACCACTTCGCCATGGGCAATGAGCGTACCATTTACTAATACATCCAGTGGTTCGCCGGCTACACGGTCTAGTTCAACAACAGAGCCTTGGTTTAGCTGCAGTAAGTTACGAATATTTATTTTAGAGCGCCCTACTTCCATAGAAATAGTCACAGGAATATCTAAAATTGTATCGAGTTTACGCTTTTCGTCACCGCTAAGTTCATGTTTAGCATCACTTAGTTCATCAAGCTCTGCTACATGCGCTTCGGCGCTCTCATCACCGCCTTCGGCTTCAGCTAGGGCTGCTGCCCATTCGTCCATTGTGTCTTGATCATCGCTCATACTTTTAACCTTTTAATCAATTACCAGTCTAAGTCTACACCGTCAGAAAGGTGTAAATCATCTTCTAGTTCTGCTAATTCTGCATCTGAATCAATTTTCTTGCCGCCTTTGGTAAATACATGCAGCTCAGATTTAACTGAATCAGGGCGTTTAATTTTTTCACTAATTTGTAGCGCAACGTTATCGCGAGAACGACCCATTTTAGCTCTAAATGTAGGTAACTCCTCAACAAATACCGTAATATGCTCTGGCATTTCTACCGGTATAATATCGCCCGCTTTAAGTTCCATTATTTGTTTAAGAGACAAATCCACCTCAAGAAGTTGAGTCGACATATCCACCTCAACGTCCATAATTTCATCGCGTAAAGCTTTGCTCCAGCGCAAATCGGTGTCTTCTGTATCCGATTGTACACCCGCATCTAATAGCTCTCTAATGGGTTCAAGCATTGAATACGGCAAAGCGATGTGAAAATCGCCGCCACCGCCATCTAATTCAATATGAAAAGAGCTAATAACCACAACCTCAGTAGGGCTCACAATGTTAGCCATTGCTGGGTTTACTTCTGAATCGAGGTATTCAAACGACACGTCCATAACCGGTGCCCATGCTTCTTTGTAATCTTCAAAGATAATTTTTAGTAGCATTTGCACGATTCGACGTTCGGTAGGGGTAAATTCGCGGCCTTCAATTTTGGCATGGTAACGCCCGTCACCACCAAAAAAGTTATCTACCAAAATAAACACTAAACGTGCTTCCATGGTGATAAGGCCAGTGCCTTTTAGCGGTCTAAAACGCACCATATTTAAACTTGTTGGTACAAATAAGGTATGAATGTATTCGCCAAATTTAATCATTTGTACGCCATTAATCGACACCTCTGCGGTGCGGCGCATCATGTTAAATAAGCTTATTCGCATATGACGAGCAAACCGCTCGTTAACAATTTCCAGGGTCGGCATGCGACCACGCACGATCCGATCTTGCGAAGAAAAGTCGTACTGTAATGTACTGCCTTCGCCGTCTTCACCTTCGTGTATATCTTCCTCTTCGACTTCATCAACGCCGTGTAAGAGTGCATCAATTTCGTCTTGGGATAATAAATCGCTCACGCTAGCCCCTTATTGCATCACAAAGCCGGTAAACAATACCCGCTCAATTACTTTTGTGCCTTCAACATCATTCAGCGCAGCTTGCACTTTTTCAAGCGCAGTAAAGCGTAATGTTTCTTTGCCTGCACTGGTGCTGAGTTCATCAGCTGTGGTGGTTGAAAACACGCTTAATAAGGTGCCTTCAATCAGTGGGATGTGCTTTTTAGCGGTTTCTTCATTTACATCGCCACGCACAAGTAATTGCACTTTTATTTGTACAATTCTATCTCTGCTTGACCCAGGTACATTAAACACAAAGGGTCTTGGCATAGCAACATACAAGGCACTGCCCATTTCAGCTGAAGAGCCTGAAGGTGTAGCCGAGTCGCTTTGCGCTGCGGTTGTTGTTTCTTCATCTAATGTTTCAACGGGTGCATCATCGCCCGCCATAAAAAAATAGCCTGCACCACCGCCAACAACAAGCAGTACTGCCACTATGATTATGATCAGCTTTTTTTTGCTTTTACCGGTTTCTTCTATTTCTAAACTTGTTTCTTCGGCCATTGTGATTCCTTTTTTAGCAAAGGTACTTGCTTGTTTTAGTTATTATAATAGCAGTACTTAGGCATAGTAATCTATTGATGATGAAGTTTGTTGTCGAGAACTTTGTGGGTTAGCTCCATCTTGCTCATCATTTTTATCCTGCTGTGTATTTTTATCAGCCGTTTGACCTTGTGATTGCCCCTCGCCTTCATCGCTTTGCTCATTACCAGATTGCCCGTAAGAAATCGTACTTTCACCTAAATCAATTCCCTGCTCGGCTAACATTTCACGTAAGCGCGGCATTGATTGTTCAAGTGCTTCTTTAGCTTGCTGGTTTTGCACTACAAAATTTATTTGTGCTTGTTCAGCATCACTTCTGATACGAATTTGCATACTGCCCATTTCTGGCGGATCTAAGCGAATTTCAGCTTCTTTATTGCTAATGCTTAGCATTGAAGATACACGCTCTTGAAGCATTTTAGCTGCATCACTTTTAACAATATTAATAGCCTGCATCATACTTGCATCTATATTTACCTGCTTAACCTGCGCGGTGCTGCTTTGTAATTGCTGCGACTGTATAGCTTGGCTCTCTAAAATAGACTGCTCATAACGAGCGTTGTCGTACTGAGTATTTATTTGTGCCTGCGTGTTATTAATGCCATCAGTTATCAACGTAAACACCTGGGCTACACGCGATAAACCAGTATTTGTTTTAGGCTCTTTAAGTAAGCTTTCCTGCTCAGCCTCTAGGGCGTTTAACTCTTCTGGATTTACACCGTCTTGCTCAATGCTAGAGTGTGCTTCAGCATTAATTATGGCTTTATTTTGCGGTGTATTCGCATTCATTGCAGCATTACTGGCTTGCTGCGCATTTAAAGCCATATTTGCAGAGCTCGACACACTTTGCGCTTTGCTCTCACTAAGCTGCGTATCAAGCATAGTTTGTAAGTTGCTTATTGTTTCATTTACTTTTTTGAGTGTATCACCTGTTGGTTGCTCGTTACTCACATAGCTTTTTAATTGACTAAGTAGCGCCTGCTTTTCATCGCTATTTAAGTTTTTTAACTGAGATTGAACTAGCTCACCGCGCGTGCTTGGGACTTTTTCGTTTTGTACGACAAATTCTGTCAGTAATTGTTTAACGGAGCTTGCACGATCACCACCTTCACTTGGCGTGGTTTCAGTAAATGAGCTTTTAACGTGCTCGTTTAATTGTGCACGTTGCGCTTCGCTTAATGAGTTGAGTACTTTAGATGTAGTTGATAGCTCTGATTGCGTAGATGAACGAGTCAGTTCTTTGGCTAATTGCTCTATGTCTGCATCGCTTATAGGCAGTGCACTTTCAGCATTTAATACAGTGCCTGGCGCTTTTGTATTCTCAGCTCCTTTATCTTCATTATTTACAGAGGCTGCACTGCTATTAGCTTTATTAATTTGTGTTTGCACCGCTTCTGCTATTGGGTTTTTAGCTGCACTACTTGCTAGGCTCTCATTTTTTAAAGAAGGGGCTAAATTTTCTCCAGCGCTTTGCTTAGCTGCTTTAGTTTCAAGCTCAGCGTTTGTAAACGCGCTTTTTTTGCCATTGCTATTATCGTCAGCTAAAAGAGTATCATCGGCTTTAGTCGTTATGGCATCTGCTTCATCAGTTTCACCTAATTGCGAAGCTAAAAAGCTAACTCTTTGATCACTCTTTTTAGCACTTAAAGCGCTAAAATCATTATCGCTACTGCCGTGTTTTTTTACACTTACGTCAATCACTTGCGAGGAGCTTATTTGTGCTAAAACGCTATCGCCAGATAATAACGTATCTTGCGTGTCATCACTTGATGAAGCTGTCGGTTTTTTGCTATTGGCTAGCTGCTTATCATCTGTTGGCAATAAAGAGCCTGCTTGGCTAGGAGCCTCAGAATTAGCAGGCAATACAAAGGGTTTGTCTGCATCTTGTAGCTGGCTTAAAAAAGCATCACCAGATTCGTTACCTGCAGGTAAGTTATTGTCTTTAAATGCTAAAAAAGAGTCTTTTTCAGCTGTTGCCAACATTGAAATATCGTTTATTGCCATAATTCACCTACACAGCACTGCGGCAAGTTGCCACCGCACTTTGCCAAAATTAATTACCACCTATCAACAAAGCAATAAACGCGCCAAAGTTATAAACTTTTACGGCGCTGAAAAAATTGATTAGCAGAAAACTCGTCCAGCATTTTTTGCTCACTCTTTGCCATTAGCGCCGCCGCTTTTAGGTTTTGTTTTTCAATTAATTTTGCTACGGCTTTTGCTTTTACCTGCTGCTTTAACCACAAAGCTTTACGCTGTGTTACAACTTGCTTAGCAGTATTTACCGTACTGGCTTGCTGGCGAATCGCTTCTTCAATTTTTGCTATAAAGGCATGGTACTGGCCAAAGCCCGCGCTTGATAAACCGGACTTTCCTTTCACATGTAATTGCTGAGAGTATTCTAATCTAAAGTTATTTAACCCTTGCAGCTTTTGTTGGTTAGCTTGTAAATTTTGATTGGCTTGTAAGTAGCTCATGCGCAGATTTTCTTCTTTGTCGTTTTCGAGCTTAAGCAGTAAATCGAGCTTATTTTTTGCCATTATGCTTGTCCTAGTAATTGGGCTAGTCCGTGTAAACCATCGTCGTAACTTATTACATCACGCATACCTTGCTGTAAAAACGCATTTACGCGCGGCATCATGTTTATAGCTTGATCAAGCATTTGGTCAGCCCCTTTTTGATACGCACCTAAGGTGATCATATCTTTATTTTGCTGATACATTGAATACACTTGTTTTAATACGCGGGCCTGCTGCATATGAGGCTCAGACACCACTTGCGGCATAACACGAGAAATTGATTTTTCGATATCTATCGCGGGATAATGACCGCTATCGGCTAAGTCACGCGAAAGTACAATATGCCCATCTAAAATAGCACGTGCTGCATCGGCTATAGGGTCTTGCATATCATCGCCTTCACTGAGCACTGTAAAAAACGCAGTGATAGACCCTTGCCCTTCACCGCCATTTCCCGCTCGTTCCACCAGCGCCGGTAATTTGGCAAATACAGAAGGTGGATAGCCTTTTGTTGCAGGAGGTTCGCCAACCGCTAGCGCTATTTCGCGTTGCGCCATGGCGTAACGGGTTACTGAATCAAGCAATAACAATACGTTTAAACCTTGATCACGAAAGTACTCAGCAATGGTCACCGCACTTTCACAGCCTTTTAAGCGCATAAGGGGCGATGCATCAGCAGGAGCAGCTACCACAACAGAGCGTTTGCGCCCTTCTACACCGAGTATCTCTTCAATAAATTCTTTTACCTCACGGCCACGCTCACCCACTAGGCCAACCACAATAACATCGGCTTCACTGCCGCGGGTCATCATACCTAAGAGGACCGATTTACCAACACCAGAGCCTGCAAACAAACCCATACGCTGGCCTTGCCCTACAGTAATAACTGAGTTTATAGCCCGTACACCTACGTCCATAGGTTGGCTAATTGGTCTTCTAGCGAGGGGGTTTATGGGATTTTGTGCAAACTTTAAATAGTGTTCGGCGTTAATTTTCCCCAGGCCGTCAAGCGGGCGGCCTAAGCCATCCACAACGCGGCCCAGTAGGCTCATACCAACGGGCAAGCCGGTATCATTTACTTGTGGAATAACACGCGCACCGGGTAACACACCGGAAATGTGGTCATTAGGCATTAAGTAAAGGGTTTGCTCACTAAAGCCCACTACCTCAGCATCTACAAACCCTGACATAGTTTCTATTTTGCATTGGCTGCCTACAGGCGCACGTAGCCCTTTCGCCTCAAGGGTTAAACCGACTACTCGGGTTAAAATACCTGCTACAGCAGGTTTAAACACTGCAATATGGTGTTGGTATTGATTTAAGCGTTCGCTTAGAGGTGCACGTTGAGCTGCCATAACACGCCACAAAAAAGATTAGATACCGCTATTATGCAAAAAGCTATCCAACGTTTCTTTGACACGGGTTTTTAGGGTCATATCTAAAGACGATTGAGGCGTTTTAACTTCGCAACCGCCGCGCTCGAGTGTGGGTTCTGCAATTAGCTGCCAATTATTATCTGCAATAGTTTGCTCACCATAGCTTTGCTTTACCAGTTCTAGATCATCTGGGTTTAAATGCACACGAACTTTTTCTTGCTCAGTATTTAATGCATCTATGCTTTTTTTAAGCGTATGTAAAATAACATCGGGCGATGTTTTAATTTCTTGATAGGTTATAGCTTCTGCCAACATAACCGCTAATTGCACTAAGTGCTTTTCTGCCAGTTCGTCCACTTTATCAAGCGGAGCGCTGAGGTTGTCGATTATGCTACGCAAGCTGGTTAACTGCTCTTCTATTAACGGCTTAACGTCTTCTTGGCCTTGTGTTTTACCAAGCTCTACGCCTTCTTTGTAACCTGCTTCTTTGCCCTCACCAACCCCTTTTTCAAAGCCATCTATGTAGCCTTGTTCGTGCCCTTGCTTTAAGCCTTCCTCATAAGCATCTTGCCTAATGCGCTCAAGCTCTGCCATAGTTAACGAAGGCAGTTCAGGCTCTTGCGGCTGAGTGTCTTCTACTGCTTCTTCTTCAACTTCTTTTTTATACAAATCAGAAAGCGGTGTACCAAAAGCCGTTGAACGATTGCCAAAACTACGCTCATCAGGAGCAACATCAGGTATTGGCCAGTTTTTTAAAAGCTCATCAGCTTCATCTGCATGTAAAGGGCGACCTTTTAATTTAGACATAGCTTACAGGAACTCCTCGCCACCGCCGCCGCCTAACTGAATTTCACCCGAGTCAGATAGACGCCTTGCTGTTGATAGCACTTCTTTTTGGGCAGCTTCTACTTCACTTATTCTAACCGGTGCCATTGCTTCTAAGTCATCGGCAAGCATTTCGGCAGCACGTTTAGACATATTACCCAAAATTTTATCTTTAAGCGCTTCGTCAGTCCCTTTAATTGCTTTCATGAGTACGTCTTGCTGTACTTCACGCAATATGGCTTGAATACCGCGGTCATCCACATCCATAAGGTTTTCAAACACAAACATAAGGTCCTGAATTTGCTGAGACATTTCTTCATCGTGTTCACGAATAGAGTCCATCAACTGCCCTTCTACATTTGTATCTAGGTAGTTCATGATATCTGCCGCGGCTTTTAAGCCACCCATTTTAGCGGCTTGTGCGCCTGCTTGGCCGGCAAATTGTTTTTCCATAATTTCGTTAAGTTCTTGCAATGCTGCAGGTTGCACTTCTTCAAGGTTCGCAATACGCATAGTTAAATCTAGGCGCACTTTTTCAGGAAATTGCGCTAGGATTTCTGCCGATTGCTCAGGCTCTAAATACGATAAAACAATAGTTTGAATTTGCGGGTGCTCATTACGAATAATATTGGCAACTTGCTTTGAGTCCATCCATTTAAGTGAATCTAAGCCTTTTGCGCCCGAGCCCATTACAATTTGGTCTATCAAACTAGCTGCTTTATCTTCACCTAATGCGGCGGTAAGCGCCTTTTTAATAAAGTCTTCTGACTGGAAGCCAATTGTACTAAAGCTTTGTATTTGTTCTATAAATAAGTTGTGAACTGCGCTTATTTTAGATTGTGACAAGTCATCTAGCGCGGCCATTGCCATACCCACTTTTTGCACTTGCTTAGGCTCTAAGTGTTTAAGTATTTGCGCTGCGTCTTCTTCAGATAAGCTCAATAAAAGAATCGCGGCTTTATCTACGCCATCTAACTTGTCAACATCAAACGCTGGCGGGAGTTGTTTTTGTTCTTGATCAGTCATCTTCTGTTAACCACGCTTTCACTACTTGTGATGAGAGTTCAGGTTCGTTCGCTACAAGTGCTCTTACCGCTTTAAGCAAATCTTCGTCGCCATGTAAATCTGGCAGCTGTAGTGTACCATCGCTTGAGAAGCCTACAGAAGCAGAATCAAAGTCTTTATTTAGCATATCTAGCGTGCTATCGCCAATATCCACCCCAGAGCTTAATGCATCTTCATCGTACTCTTCGAGCGTATCATCTGGGTATATTAAGCGTTTAAGCATAGGCTTAACAACTGCCATAATAAGCACAATAATAACCAGCGCACCCAATACTAAGCGGACGATTTTCATAAACCAGTCCTGCTCCCACAGCGGTACTTCTAAATCTAAATCAACTGCTTCGCGTACAAATGGCACGGTTACCACCTCTAATGCATCGCCGCGTTGCATATCAAAACCTACCCCACCTTGTAATAGGCGACGTATATTTGACAAAGCCTCTACCGAGCGCGGCGCCATGGTTGTTTCGCCGTTTTCACCTACTTTTGGCACATAATCAACGGCAACCGAGACGCTAATTCTGCGAATAACCCCTGTTTGTTGGCGCTTATGCGAAATGGTGGTGTCTAGCTCAAAGTTACGCGTAGCCTCTTTATGCACTCGGCTTGGGTTCGTTGCCGTACCAGCATTGCCTTGACCTGCCACTTCTGGAATAGTTGAATTCATTGGTGGCTGATTAGTAAGTGCCCCAGGAATACCTACCGCTAAGCCACCAATGTTGTTCTCTTCAAATGTGGTTTCGCTTCTTACTGCTGGTAAGTCTGGGTTGTAGCGCTTTTGTGTTTCTTCTACTGAGCTAAAGTCCATATTTAAATCAACTTGCGCCGTGTAGTTACCCAAGCCAACTACAGGAATAAGAATACTGTCTATTTTTTCTAAATACTCTTGCTCACGCTTTCTTTCAATGTCGTACTCTTTACGAGAGCGTGCTGCTAATGAGTCTTGCGAGCCTGAATTAAGTAAGCGGCCATTTTGATCTGTTACCGTAACACGAGAAGGCTCAAGCCCTTGTACTGCAGAGGCAATCATATCAACCACTGAGTCAATCTCTTCACCATCAAGCATTCTGCCGCGCTTAAGAGTCAATACCACTGTGGCTGATGGCTTTTTCTCTCTGCGTGCAAATACGTTTTCTTTTGGAATGGCTAATAAAACTTTAGCGCGTGTTACGTTGTTTAATTCTTCTATGGTGCGGGCAAGTTGTTGTTCGCGGCCGTGTTTTAAGCGTTCACGCTCTAATCGTTGGCTAACACCAAAGCCCATATCTTGCATTATGATGTCGGTGCCTGAAGTAGGACCTTGCTCAAGGCCTTCACGGGCCATTAGCAATTTAATGTTTTGATACTCACTTTCATCAACCGAAATTACGTTGCCGTCTAGCTCGTAGTCAATTTTTTGTGCATCTAAAAAATCAAGGGTTTGGATCAGCTCCTCTGTTGGCATTTTACCAAGTGGACGCATGTCTGGCTGACGTGCCCAAATAATCACAAATATGGCAATAGCTAAACAAATAGCCAGCGCAATAATAAGGGTGACTTGGCGAAGCACATCAACACCATTTAAGGCGCTTAAGTAGCCCGACTTTTGTTCTTGTTGCTCGTTATCTTCGCTTTGGTCAATACCGCCGCCAGCAAGAGCAAGATCTGTTGATTGATTAGATTGCGCCACAATAATTCTCCACTACCTACTTAAACAGGCATGTTCATAATTTCTTGGTATGACTCAACAAGTTTATTTCTTACTTGTACTGTAGCCTCAAATGCCACTGACGATTTTTGTGAGGCAATCATTGCCTCAGCAAGCGATACACTTCTATCACCCATTTCAACAGCCACTACTTTTTGTTTAGCATCTTGTTGTAAGCCATTAACCGTGTTTAATGCATCACTTAGTAAGTCACCAAATTGAGCAGACGATGTTGGCTGAGCTTGAGTAGGTAGCTTATTGATTTGATTTGTATGGCCTGCTTCTAAAGCCATTGATTGCATTTCTTGAAATAGCGCGCTGTTTTGAATTTTCATAATTTTCTCTGGCAAATGCAGTTAACGTTCATAAAGGGAATAAAGCACAAAGTGTGCCATAAAAATAAACCTTTAATTACATGAGGTTAACTATTATTTTTGAGAGTCAGAGATTTGACAACCCTAAACTAAGCGTGGTTAGTTTAGGGTTATATAGAAGAAAGGGATAAAGTTATGCGGGCAGCGAAATACCTAAATCGCGCATTTGCGCGAGTTTATAACGTAAAGTACGCGGACTGATCCCAAGTGTTTGTGCAACATCTTTACGTTTGCCTTGGCAGCGCGCTAGGGTTTCTAATATTATTTTATGCTCTTTATCTTTTAGCTCATCTTTATAGCTGCCAGTATCAACATTAGGCAGGGAGCTACTCGCCTCTGCAGGCGTTATTTTGTCATCATAATACGCGCCACTGGGAGTGTTCGCTTGTTCAGCCGCTATCTCCTGTGTAGGCGTACTGTTAATTGGCGCTTGCATTAAGTTTTCAATAAAAATGGCCTGTTCGCCAATTACATTGCCCGTTCGCAAAATAAGCGCACGTTGAATTACGTTATCAAGCTCGCGTACATTACCAGGCCATGCATGGCTTAGTAATTTTTGCTCAGCGGCACTATCAAGCGTTGCTAGCGGCTCTTTACTTTTAACTAAATGGCGCTCTATTAAATGCTTAGCCAATACAATTATATCCCCTGGACGCTCACAGAGCGGTCGCCACATTAGGGGGAATACATTTAAGCGATAATATAAGTCTTCTCTAAATTGGTTATCTGCAACGGCTTCTTTTAGGTCGCGGTTACTGGTGGCGAGTACTCTTACATCGAGTGAAATTGTTTTACGGGCACCTAAACGCTCAACTTCACGCTCTTGCAATACCCGTAATAGCTTAGCTTGCAGCCCTAAGTCCATTTCGGTTATTTCATCAAGTAATATGGTGCCGCCTTGGGCTTGTTCAAACTTACCTGGGCATGCTTGTATTGCACCGGTAAACGCGCCTTTTTCGTAGCCAAATAAAGTGGCTTCAAGCATGTTTTCGGGAATAGCCGCACAGTTTATTGCCACAAAAGGCGCATCGCATCGGTTTGATTTATCGTGAATGTATCGCGCTAACACTTCTTTACCAGAGCCACTAGGGCCTAGCACCATAACACTTGCATCTGAGCGCGCCACTTTGCTCGCCAGTTCTAAAAGCGCAATACTGCTAGGGTCGGCAACAATTGGGCCGTCAGTGTCTTTTGGCTTTTCGGGTAAATACCGACTAACCATATTTAAAAGCACCTCAGGGGCAAATGGTTTAGCCATATAATCAATTGCGCCTAAGCGCATTGCCTCTACTGCATCATCAATCGTTGCATAGGCAGTCATCATTAATACGGGGAGTTCTGGGTAGTTAAGCTTAATGCTTCTGAGCAAATCTAGGCCGCTCATCGCGCCCATTTGCACGTCGCTGACCACTAATGAAAACTCAGATTTTTTTAATTGGATCATGGCTTGCTCAGCACTATCGGCTGCAACACAGGCAATACCCGACATTTCTAACGTGTCTATGAGTGCTTCTCTTAAACCTGCATCATCTTCAACCACTAGTATTGTATTACTCATGCTGTTTTCTCCTGCGTTGAGGCCGTGCATATGGGCAGCAATAAACTAAAACATGCACCACCATTGGCATTATTAACCACTTCAACACGTCCTTGATGCGCATTAGCCACAGAGCTTACAACAGCAAGCCCAAGCCCTGTACCTTGGCTTTTTGTGGTATAAAACGGTTCAAAAATTTTCTCTATTTGGCTCAACTCTACACCAGGGCCGTTATCGCATACGCTAATACGCACGGTATCGGGTTCGCTGCTATCGCGCTGCGCTTTTAATGTCACCTGGGCTTGGCTGCCAATAATTTGAATACTATTGTGAATAAGGTTTTGAATAGCACTGGCCAGCGCGGTTTTATTACCGGTAATTTCTATGTCTGGCTCTGGTAGCTCAACAACAAGTGAGCTGTTATTTAAGGCCACCATTGCATCGGCACCTAGTTTTACCTCGTTTAAAAGCTGCTGCATAGAAACCTGTTCAACCACTTGTTGCTCGCCGCTTTTGGCAAAAAGCAGCATATCGTTAACTTGGGTTTCTAAATCTTTTAATCGCGACATTAACTTAGTTTGAAAGTTATCCCGTGATGACTCTGGTAGCTTTTTAGAGCCCAAATTGGCCGCATATAACATAGCCGCCGAAAGCGGTGTACGCACTTGGTGCGCAAGCGATGCCACCATTTTACCAAGCGCACTCAAACGCTGCATATGGGCTACGCGCTTTTGCAAACGGCGCGTTTCTGTTAAATCTGTCATTAATATTAATTGCCCAGGCTCTGGCGCTAGCGCAGTAATATCAAGCTTTATAAGGCGCCCATCTTTGAGCGACACTTCATGCCCATCATCTTGGTGGGGACGAAAAGAGCGTTGAATAATGTTAAACCACTTCTCTCCTTCGAGCGGCTCGCCTAACATATCAATCGCGATTTGATTGGCTTTTGCAATAAGGCCTTTGCCATCAAGCACAACAACACCCGCAGGCATAGTATCAACTAAGTGCGACAGCCAACTTGCTTGCTGTCTTAAATCACTTAATTCACCAATGTACTCTTCTTGAAGTAAACATGGGTTATACTGTTTTGCAGTAATAAACTGTGGTTTAAGTACACTCGCAAGGGCCATAATCAAATCTCTTAATGATGTAGATATAGGGCTAAATGCACAATTTATACCAATATTATTTTATATATTTTTCATTTAGTTACCTTACAATATCGCGTAACAAAAAAATGACGCACACTAAAAGGAATAATAATGAGTGAGCAAAATAAATGCCGTTGTGCATGGCTCGACGCCACAAAGCCTGATTATGTGAAATACCATGATGAAGAATGGGGAGTCCCCCTTTATGACGACACGAAATTATTTGAATTTATTACCCTCGAGTCGGCGCAAGCGGGCTTAAGTTGGTACACCATTTTAAAAAAGCGCGCAGGCTATAAAAAAGCATTTGCTAATTTTAATGTGCAAAAAGTGGCTAAGTTTACAGCCGATGATATAGAACGGCTAATGCAAGATGAGAGCATAGTGCGTAACCGCTTAAAAATTGCTGCCACCGTTAATAATGCTCAGCGGTTTATTGAGATTCAAAAAGAATTTGGCAGCTTTAGTAATTACCAATGGCGATTTGTGGGCAATAAACCAATTATTAGTGATTTAAATAGTGTTGAAGACACCCCTGCAATTACCGAGGAGTCAAAAGCGTTTGCAAAAGATTTAAAAAAACGAGGTTTTAAATTTTTGGGCCCTACAACGGTATACGCACATATGCAGGCCTGTGGCATGGTTAACGATCATAGTAATGATTGTTTTAGAAAAGAAGAAATTATAAAGGCGTTTAGTGAATAAGTGATTTATCACCATAAAATGTTCTGTTCATAAAAAGGTGAAGAGACGCTTCGCTTTAGAGAAGTAACGTGTAAGTTAATTGTGGTTTCTCATTTGACCTCGTTTTTTTGGGGTTAAGCAATTAAAAGCTGCGCTTTTTACGCGAGCAAGCTTCGCGTCTACCGCCAAAGTTTAAGTTTGCGTTTACCTTGTAAACGCGAAGCTTGCTTGCGTGACGGGCAAAGCCCGTAAATTAACTCCTCAAAAATGAATAATAAATAACGAAAAGTCTTTCACCATTTGCATACTGCTAATCTCGTGAAAGATTGTACTTTTTCATTTTTTCAACAAGCGTTGTACGCCTTACACCTAATATTTCTGCGGCGCGCGCAACAACGTAATCAAAACGCTCTAACGCTTGGGTAATTAAGCTTATTTCAAGCTCTGCTAAATAATCTTTAAGCTCTATGCCCTCTTCGGGTAATACGCCAGATCCCGGTTGGCTAAATTCAGGCTCTGGTTCATTATCATAATCGCTAAAGCCTGAGCTAAAAATATCGTTAAAGGCATCTTTTTCAAGTAGCTCTTCAGGGTATTCTGGCTCGTATGCGTCTACCTCGATGTAGCGATATTTATTGGGTAAATCGGGTACATCCACTACTTTTTCAGGGAACATAATCACCATGCGCTCCACTAAATTAGCAAGCTCTCGAATATTACCAGGCCAAGCATGCTCTTTTAAGCTCTCAACCGCGCGCTCTGTAAATTTAGCCGACGTACCACTTTGCTCATTCACACGGCGCATTAACTCTTTGAGTAATAAAGGTATGTCGTCAGCACGTTCATTAAGTGACGGGTTTTCAATAGGAAACACGTTTAAACGGTAATATAAATCTTCCCTAAAGCTGCCCTTTTCAATCATTTCCTCAAGGTTGCGATGAGTAGCGGCAATCACCCGTACATCTGCTTGAATAGCTTTTGTGCCACCTACACGCTCGTAGCTGCGCTCTTGTAATACACGCAATAACTTTACTTGCATTTGCAGCGGCATATCGCCAATTTCATCTAAAAATAGCGTACCGCCTTGAGCCAATTCAAAGCGCCCTTTACGTGCAGAAATAGCGCCGGTAAACGCCCCTTTTTCGTGACCGAATAGCTCGCTTTCGAGCAACTCTCCAGGAATAGCGCCACAGTTTACTGGTACAAACGGCCCAGTATTGCGTTTAGATAATAAATGGACGTTACGCGCAACCACCTCTTTACCTGTACCCGACTCGCCTAAAATAAGCACATTTGCATAGGTTTTAGCCACTTGCTCAATTAAAAAGCGTACGTTTTTAACTGCGTCTGTTTCCCCTACTAAACCATCAAATGTTTTGTGTGGTTTATGCTGCTTGTGGCTACCAGGCAACATACGTTGGTACTGTTGGCAGTCGTGTAATAACTGTGTGGTTACTTCGTGATTAAACGGCTCACAAATTAAGCCCACTACATTAGCAATACTTAATAAGGGCTTGAGTGTTTCACCAATCAGTAAAAAAGGTAGGGTTGGAAAACGCTTAATTAAGCTTTCATGATCTAAGCTTTGCAATGCACCTAAAATAACAATGCATTCTTGTTGTTGATACTTACTAGATACTTGCTCAAAATCACTTTCGTCAAGTAACTGCACAGCTTCCCCAATAAAGGTAAGCGATGCATTTAATCCTATTGCACGGTTATTATTATTATCTAAAATCAAGATCATAGTTAGCGAGCCATAATTTCACTAATTTATTTTATTAGCTAAATTGTAAGCGAGATCTGAATGGATGCAAGTAATAGCGGCGGTTTTTTGACATAAACGCCAAAAAATAGACATCGCTATAAAACAATAATACTTAATAATTAAAACTTAAGTATTGTTTTGTTGTTTAATACTTAAAGCTAATGCTATGACTTGTTTTTTACTTAGTGCATAAATCTACATAGGTCAAAAATATAAACTATAATTAACTTAAGTTGAAAGCAACAATGCCGATAACTAAATAAATGCAATATGCTTGGCATTAATATTGCTTTTGTTACGTACAGACGATTTCACATATTTATTTAGGATTTTTCCATGGCTCATGTTTCATTAAAAAAATATTCTCAAGTGCGTGCCAGCAGCATCGCAGAAATGGCGCCCTATGAGCAAATTAATCTTATTTTTAGTAACATAATTGGTCGCTTGGCCGCTACTAAAGGTTTTATTGAGCGCAAAGAAATAGCAAAAAAAGGCGAAAACATCTCTGCCTGTATTTTACTATTAGGTGCACTACAAGATGCGCTTAATTTAGAAGTGGAGCAAGATCCTAGTATTTCGGACAATTTATTGGCTCTTTATGACTACTGCCAAAGACGCCTTGTGCAAGCAAATGTTGACAATGACATTGAGATTATTTCTGAAGTAGCTGGCATTATTAAAGAAATTAAAGAAGGGTGGGATAGCATTCCTGTCGATCAGCGTACTCCTGCGGTATAAGCGAATGGCTTTAGAAGAAACAAGCAAAGCTGAGCATATTAATCAATTGCTCAGCAGAATCGAATTATCAGTACAAAGCAATAAAGCAGATGAAGCCAAGCCAATTATGGATACTTTAAATAGTAAACTTAAAAGCTGGTGCGAAAGTGATACACCACCAAACACTCAAGAATTAGAGACTATACAAGCTGTTATAAACGCTATAAGCAAGCAGGCTATAGCTGCAAAAAATGAATCATTAAAAGCTATAATTAAACAAAAAAAAACGGGGAAAGCAATTTCCGCATATAAGTCGGTTTAATTACTTGCATATTAATTAAGGTAAAAAGCAGGCATAAAAAAACCGTTTCCAAACGGTTTTTTTATGCTCATAGTTAGTTACTAGTTACTACTGACTACACCAGGCATATTTTCAAGTTGAGCTTGAACATAGCTGCTAGTTGAGTTGAGGCTAGCTACCAACAAATCCATCGCGTTGTACTGCGCATATAATCGCGATGAAAGTGATTCAATCTTGCGTGTTAGCGCATCCCTTTCATCATCAATATCTCGAAGCTGTCCTTCTTTACTATCTATCCTACTTTGTATTAAACCATCAGAACGAGTATAAAAATTCATTAAGTCGTCGAATGACCCTGCAAACCCTAAATCGTCATCGTCTGCTGCATCACCTATAAAAAACTTCTGAACTAAATCAACATCATTTTCAAGCTGCTCATCGAGTTTTTCTTTATCAAAACTTAATACACCGTATTGATCTGAAGAAATACCAAGTTGTAAAAGCGATAAAGAATCACCATTGCCTAAATCTATCGACTCAGTTATTTCACTACGTAGTTTAGACATTACACCTCTAAGAAGTGAATCACCAGCCATTACACCTGCACCATCTGCGGTAGAAGAGCCTAACGAGTTACTTAGATTAAGTAACTCGTTATAACTTTCAATAAAGCTACTCAGGCCTTCTACAATATTATTATTGTTTTCGGTGACAGATAAATTACTTACATCATCGTCAATGCTATGACTCTTATTAGCGGTGATAGTTATCCCATCAATTACATCATCAAATGTATTAGAGCTGCTACTAACAGTTAACCTTCCGTCAATCGTTATTGATGCATCGGTTGCTTGAACTACCTCTTCAGAGTTTTCTATTCCCGCACTTGAATCAAATGCTAGGCGCGACAATCCGTTATTATTTATGTTGTTACCGTCAGCATCATTTACTTCAATTTTAATTTCGTTTTCAGCCCCACTATTTTTAGCTGAAAATACCAAATGCTGGCCTTCATCATCAGTAATAATTGTCGCATTAACACTGTCATTATCATCACTGTCGTTTATTGCATCTCGAATTTCACTCAAAGTTGCAGTATCAGATACTTCAATATCAAAACTGTTTTCACCCGAGGTTAAGGTCATCGTTCCCTCGCCTACGGCAGTTTCAGAATTGAATGCTTGCGATAATACTTTATGCTCTGTAGCTAAATTATTTACTTTAACTGAGTAGCTTCCTGGCTGAGCATTTTTATCCGAAGTAAGAGAAATAAAATCATCCTCACCAGATATTTCTCGCGTTTGGTAATTATCAACGTCTCCAAGGTTAGCCATAGAGTCTTGAACTTTTTCAAGGGCAGACTTAAGTGCACCCACGGCAGAAATATCAGTTGTTAAATTGTTCTCTTTTGTATCTAATCGAGCTTCAGCAGGTGCTTGTTCAGCATTAACTAGCGCATCAACAATATCTGATACAGCCAAACCTGAGCCTAGGCCATTAAACGAAATAGACATACTTCACCTCATTAAATACTTAAAAATACACTGACTTAAAATATGTGTAACAATAGCCGCTAAACTGTTTGGTCAATTAAAATACCTGCCGACTCAGATAGTTTAGATACCAAATTTAATACTTCTTCAGAAGGATATTGCTTAATAACTTCACCACTCTCTTTATCGAGTACTTTAATTACATCGCGACCTGAATCTTCATCGACTTTAAATTGCAAACTACGGTTCATTTCGCCCATAAAATCCTGCAATTGTTGCGCCATTTTTTCAAGCTGGTCGCGGTCAAGTGGTTGCTGCTCATCCCTTTGTTTCAGGTTTTGCTGCTGGTTTTGCTGCTGGCTTTGATGATTATTAGCATTATTTTCAGCGCGCGTGGCTTCATCTGCGGCCGTAGCAACTAAACTTGTAGCACTAGGTGTTATTTTTGGCTCATCAGCAAGCTGGTGCGCATTCCTACTTGTATTAACAGCAACCTCTGGGCTTGAACTTATAGCACTCATAACGCCTCCTATATTTGTACCTTTACGGTAAAAAACGCAAAAAGAAGGTTAGCTAAGCCAACCTCCTTTTTTAGTTTTTATGCGACTAATGCTGACTTAAACATTAGTTTAACTAATCATTTGCCTATTGGCTATTAACCTAATAAGCTCAGTGCCGCTTGTGGTAACTGATTTGCTTGCGACAAGATTGAGGTACCTGCTTGTTGTAGAATTTGATTCTTTGTCATTTCTGCAGTTTCAGTCGCAAAATCAGTATCTTGAATACGGCTACGTGAAGCTGAAACATTTTCTTGTATATTAGCCAAATTGCTCAAGGTGTGTCCAAATCGGTTTTGTACCGCACCAAGGCCAGCTCTTAAATCATCAATACTTGCTATTGCTGTATCGATAAGACCGACAGCAGCATCAGGATCACCTGTGCCTGTTGTATCTCCAATATCGACTGCATTAACACCAAGTGCAGTAGCATCTATATCAGCTAATGTAACTGTAATTTTATCATTAGCAGTAACATTTGCTCCGACTTGAAAGCTAACTGTAGTAAGATCTCCATTAAGCAACTGTTGATCGCCAAATGAAGTCGTTTCTGCTATTCGCGTTAGCTCAGTTTGTAATGCAACCACTTCTTTTTGCATCGCATCTCTATCGGTCTCTGAATTTGAGCCATTTGAAGACTGCAAAGCTAATTCACGCATACGTTGTAGTATATTAGTTGACTCTTGCATAGCTCCTTCAGCAGTTTGAGCCATTGAAATACCGTCATTCGCATTACGTTGAGCTACCGCTAAACCATTTATTTGAGAAGTTAAACGATTTGAAATTTGTAGACCTGCCGCATCATCTTTTGCGCTATTAATACGCATACCAGATGCTAGGCGCTCCATCGATGTTGCTAGGCCTTCGCCTGAACGAGTTAAGTTACGTTGAGCATTTAATGAAGATACATTAGTGTTTACTGTTATAGCCATGATAAGACTCCTGATTACTTTCGTAATGTTAATGTTTTAATTTAACCAAGAGCTTTCACAAATGTTTGTTCAGCTCCGTACTGATTAAGTTAACGGCAGGAGGTTTATTATCTTTAGAAGTATTTTAAAAATAAATTAGTTTATTTATTAAAAATTAATTAAACCATTGCTTTTAAATAAATTATATTTTTATAACTTTCTATGATCGAGAAACAAAAACGCACTTAAAAAGTGCGCTTGTATTAACTATCTTAATTCGAATCAACAATTAGCCACCTAATAAACTAAGTGCAGCTTGTGGTATCTGGTTTGCTTGCGATAAAATTGAAGTTCCCGCTTGCTGTAGTATTTGGTTTTTTGTCATCTCAGCTGTCTCTGTTGCAAAATCAGTATCCTGAATACGACTACGTGATGCAGATACATTTTCTTGTATGTTAGCTAAATTGCTAATCGTATGACCGAAACGGTTTTGTGCTGCACCAAGTCCAGCTCTTAAATCATCAATAGTTGCAATTGCTGTATCGATAAGCCCAACAGCAGCATCAGGATCACCTGTGCCTGTTGTATCTCCAATATCGACTGCATCAACACCAAGTGCAGCAGCATCTATATCAGCTAATGTAACTGTAATCTTATCATTAGCAGTAACATTTGCTCCGACTTGGAAGCTAACTGCAGTAAGATCTCCATTAAGCAGTTGTTGGTTGCCAAATGAAGTCGTTTCTGCTATTCGCGTTAGCTCAGTTTGTAATGCAGCCACTTCTTTTTGTAATGCATCTCTATCTACCTGCGAATTTGAACCATTAGCAGATTGTAAAGCAAGCTCGCGCATCCGCTGTAGTATATTAGTCGACTCTTGCATTGCCCCTTCAGCAGTTTGTGCCATTGAAATACCATCATTGGCGTTACGTTGTGCGACAGCTAAGCCGTTTATTTGTGAAGTTAAACGGTTTGAAATTTGCAGGCCGGCGGCATCATCTTTAGCGCTATTAATACGCATACCAGAAGCTAAGCGCTCCATTGAGGTTGCTAGGCCTTCGCCCGATCTTGTTAAGTTACGTTGTGCGTTTAATGACGACACATTAGTATTTACTGTTAATGCCATTTTACCATCTCCTAGGTTTAAACAGAGTGTGGTTCAACACGTTTTAACAGGAACCACTATTCGATAATTTCTAATTATTAGAAAAGCATTTACTGTGCCAACTTTCAAACAAATATAACCACATGTTTTTAAAGTGTTTTCAATAAAAAAATTAAACATTAATAATAAGTTATCTATTTAGCGGGAGTGACGACAATTTATTGCCGCTATTTTGAGGGAGGTTTTTGCCGCTTTGTATTAACTAAAGCGGCAAGGTATTTCTGCTTATAATTTGTTTATAAGTAATCAAACAAAGAAAGGTTAGTTAAACGGCCAAACGTGGCTTGTGATGCTTGCAGTGCAGTTTCTTGTTTAGTAAGTTCACTAATAGCTTCTGCCATATCTACTTCTACTAAGTCAGATAGATTACTTTTATTTTGTATATCTTGTGCAAGGTTAGAGTCGCTAACTCTTTCAAGTGCGTTCATGCGCCCACCTAAACTGGCTTGCGTAAATACAACTTGTTCGCTGGCATTTTGTAATTGCACTAAACCATCGGCTAAAACTTGCTGAAAGTCATCACCCTCAAGTGTGCCGTCATTTAAACCTGTAATAAGCGATTGCAAGGTATTAAGTACATTTTCTTTGCCTGGCTTTTCAAGGCTGAAGTCGAGCTGACCAGGTGCTGTGCCTTCAAATTCAATTTTCATACCGGCAAAATCGATTGGTCCATCAGTAACTTCACCCGTTACTGTTGGTGTTAGTGGAGCACCATCTCTATGTATTTCGTAAGTTTGGGGATCGTCAGCCGTAGCACCAGGGCTTACAAGTACACTATATGTATTTGCAGTCGCTGAGGCTGTTGGGTCTGCGTTGTAATTTGCTTGATGGAAGTTATCAAACTCAGTTTGGCCATCAACATAAACACTTGCTGCTGTAATAGAACCAGAAACTGTCGCTGTATTTGACGCAACATTCAAGCGTGCATCCGTTTTCTCGAACGTATCAAAGCCGTTATCGCTAGATTTAATACTTACGCCTTCAGCAATGGTAATTACATGCTGGCCTTGATCTCCGTTATAAGTATATTCACCCGTAATAGAGTCAAATTGGTAAGGTTGAGTACTGTCTTGGTAGCCTGAGAAAATAAACTTACCGTCTTCTGATCGGGTGTTCATTAAGTTAGCTAACGTTTGTTGAATGCCGCTAAGTTCTGATGCAAACGTCTTTAAATCGTCTTTAGTATAAACACCATTACCTGCTTGAATAGTCAGCTCTTGTGCTTGTTGAATATTAGTATTTATACTTTGTAAGATGGTTTCTTCAGTCTCAAGACGGCCAGTTAATTGGTCAATATTTTTAGTATATTGCTCATTTGTTTGTATTTTATTTGAATACAGCATTCCTTGCGAGATAGCGGCAGGTGCTTCTGAGGTCGTTAAATACTTCTGCCCTGTATTTGCTCGCTCTAAAGCGCCTGCAACGCCCTGTTGATTGTCTAAAATTTTATTAATTTGACTTTGATACATTAAATTATTTGATAAACGCATAATTACCTCGCTGCACTTAATAAGGTGTCAAAAACTTCTTGGGCCGCAGCTAGTACTTGAGCTGATGCCGAATATGATTGTTGGAAACGTAGTAAATTGGCAGCCTCTTCATCTAGGTTTACACCCGAGAGTGATTCATACCAGGCTTCAGATTGCTGGGCTAATGCATCAAATGCGCTGGCACTGGTAATGGCTTGGCCAGTGACTACGCCAATATCACTCACTAACCCCGAATAGGCTTGGTTAAACGTTTCGTGATTGTCGGCAGTGGCTGTTGTCACTAGATTTTTACGCACTAATTCGCCATTTTGTAAATCAGCGAGTTTTAAACCATTACGGTTATCGTCAAAGCCGCCTTCGTTAAATTCAAGGGTAAAGGTGTCTCCGGTAGCTGGCGTGCCTTCAATGTCAAAGTCAAATCCATAGTTGCTATAAGGTGCACCAGCCTGAGCCAGTATACTCTCTGCCGGTGGCGTTATAGTAAAGGTTGTGGTGCCATTTGCATCTGTAATTTGGTATTCGTTTGCAGTGCCTGTTTTAACTAACGTTATATCACCATTTGTTAAGCCTGGCGTGGAAGTAAAACCACCCGAGGTAACACTTGTTACCTCTCCTGCTGAAATAGTTGCTGTACTTGTATTGTCGATACTATTTGCTGTACGAATTGGTGAAGCAAGCGCTAGGTCTTCACCTCTGCTTGTAGCAAGTGTAATACTGGTAGCGGCCTCTGAATTTAATTTAATTTGAAATTGATCGCCCTCAACACCACTTCCTGTAACATTAATTTGTAAACCAAATGACTCACCGGTGGTAAAGTCATCTGAATTTATAACACCAGATGGCGGTATCGTTGCTAAGGAAGCGCTGCCTAGTGGCTCGCCTTTATTATCAATTGGCTGAATACTCACCTCATTTGCATTAGCGGTATAAGTAATAATAAAATCACTTGCCGGTAATTCACTCCCTTTACCGGGCTCTACTGTGGCTGTCATATTAGTAACACCACCGCTATTAGCTTGGTATGCATAAGCACCCACAGTAGGTATGGTAAATATATCACCGCCTAGCTCGCCGTTAGCATCCATACCCAATTTATTTTGCTCGTTGAACGCATCTGCAATTGCCAATCCCATTTGGCCAATCTGGTTTTGTGCTGGTACAAGTATATCGTCTCTAAATGCGAGTAAGCCGCCAATTTTGCCTTTTAATTTGCTTGCATCTATCTCTAGCGGCACGGCTTTGCCGCCATTAACATCAAGCGTCAATTCTTTAAAATTAGGATCGGGGTCGCCCGACAAAGAAAATAAGTTAAATGTACCGTTTTCCATAACTAAAGACTCACCGCTGCCCATAAATACGAGTTTTTCGCCATTAGGGCAATCGAGTGTTTCTATATCTACGAGCTCTGATAATTCACGAATCGCTAAGTCGCGCTCGTTATAAATAGAGCTTGCGCTTGATGCGTTATTTGTACCATTTACGACTGCAATTTCTTGGTTTAACGTATTTATATTTTGTATGAGCGAATTGGCTTCTTCAGAAAAAATTTCAAGCTGCTCATTCACAATACCTTGCTGCTCAAGCACAATCCCTGAGAGCCTATCCATTTGATCAACTAAACTTTGCGCGTCGGTCATTACGAGTGAGCGAGCAACTGATGAAGACGGTTGATTTAACGCCTCTTGCACGTTATTAAATAATGAATTTATGCCCGTTGATAAGTTATTAGACTCTTCTGAAAAAATAGTATCAACACGGTTGGCTTCTGTTACAAATTGATCAAAAAACGATTTATTTGACGTGTCGCGATTTAACTGCGACTGGGCAAATTCGTTCAATAACCGATATGTTTCGCCGCGCCCTACTTGGTTATCTACCATAGTGGTAAATTCAGTGCGCTCACGTACGTAGCCTTCGGTGTTTACATTGGTGATGTTTTTACTGGTCGTTTGCAACAGTTCAGAGCTTGAACGCACACCAGCACTGGCAATATTTAATAAACTAAACGACATATTACTTCACTCCTTGGGTAAACGCGCTTGTTGCAATATTTTTAAGCTCACTACTATTTAGCACTTTTTTTATTTTGCTCGCGTAATTAGGGTCCGTTGCATAGCCTGCTTTTTGTAGCGAATCTAAAAATTCGTTTGGCTGTGCTGTTTTTTGTAATGCTTCTTCGTAACGTGGGTTTTGCGTTAAAAAATCGACAAAGTCGTTTACGCTTTCTTTTATAGAATCATAAGCTCTAAAACTTGCTTGCTTTTTAACTGCAGCACCTTGCTCAAACTCTAAAGTGACCTTACTGGCCTTTTCACCCTGCCAACTTTTATCTGACTTAATATTGAATAAATTGTTTGAGCTATTACCATCACCTTTATTAATAATATGTTTACCCCAACCAGTCTCGAGGGCCGCCTGAGCGACCATCACTGCAGGGTTTAAACCTATTTTTTCGGCCGCTGTTTTGGCATGCTCCCACACTGCACTCACAAACTCTCCAGCATTATTAAATGTCGGTTGCTGTACAGGCTGTGTTGGGGTTTTAGTGTCTGTTGCTTCGCTGCTGAGGGCTAAGTCGTCTTTATTTACTTGCTCAACATTATTCAGTTCTTCGTGGGGTAGTTCAGAGCCTGCGCGTTTATCACTGATAAAGTCGTTGGTTGTTCTTAACACTGAGCCAGGCATAAAGTTTTCAGCCTCTGGAGAGAGCTGCTGCACAATTAAATCAGCCAAGCCTAAAGACCCATTTGATGAAAGCTCAGAAGAGAGCTGCTGATCGTGCATTTCTTCAAAAAACTTTACGCCGCTAGAATTAAATGGGCTGTCTTCATCTTCAAATGCTTCGTTAGCTTTACGCATACCTTTTAGAAGCATCTGCGTAAAAATAGCTTCAAATTGTGCCGCTGCTTTTTTTAGCGCCGCTTTAGAGGCATCAGTAGATGCATCACCGCTGTTTAAAGCGTCTTGACGTAAAGTATTAAGATTACTTAAATCAAAAAAGTTTTGCTTATCGAGGTGATTTGTTTCCATCAGCTTTTTGACACAAAAATGAATAATGCTTTAAGAAATGCAAAAATTGAGCCAAAGGAAGGTAACAGTAAAAAGCTTAAGTACCTTTTGAGTACTTAAGCTTTATTTAGAAGGGTAAATATTATAAAAAACAATTAAATAACAACAAGCTGTCCGTTAATTGCACCCGCTTCTTTAAGCGCTTCTAAAATAGCCATTAGGTCTCCAGGTGCTGCGCCTACTTCATTTATAGCACGCACTAAGTCATCTAAGCTGACGCCTGGGTTAAATACAAACGCACGAGAATCATCTTGGTTAACGTCAATAATACTTTGCTGTGTTACAACAGTTTCGCCTTCAGCTAACGGATTAGGCTGCGTTACATTTTGCTGTTCAGCAATAGTAACTGTCAGGCCGCCGTGGGTTATTGCCGCTGGCTGTAGCTTCACATTTTTGCCAATGACAATCGTTCCCGTACGTGAATTAACAATAATTTTGGCTGATGTGTCAGCAGGTTTAAACTCTAGGTTTTCAAGCGTTGATAAATAAGACACTCGTTGCGATGCATCACGCGGGGCAATAACGCGTACTGAGGCAGCGTCAATAGCTTGTGCACTATTAGGGCCTACCAAATTGTTAATTGTTGCTTCTAAACGTTTTGCCGTTGTAAAGTCTGGGCGGTTTAAGTTAAAAGTAATGTAGTCGCCTTGCATAAAAGGGCTTTTAACTTCGCGTTCAACAGTGGCTCCATTTGGTACGCGGCCGACGGTTGGGGTATTAATTACTACTTTGCTACCATCAAGCCCTTGTGCACCTAACCCCCCTACTATTAAGCTGCCTTGTGCTATGGCGTATACGTTACCATCAACCCCTTTTAAAAAAGTTTGAAGCAAGGTGCCGCCACGTAAACTCCCTGCACTGCCAATAGAGGAAACCGTAATATCAATTGTTTGCCCTGGCTTTCTGAACGGCGGCAGCTCAGCATGAACTGCCACTGCTGCTACGTTTTTAATTTTAGGGCTTTGTGTTGAAGGCAGCGTAATACCAAAACTGTTTAACATGCCCCTAAAACTTTGTTGCGTGTAAGAGTTTTGCTCCCCTGTACCAGGTAGCCCCACCACTAAACCATAACCTACCAATTGGTTGGCACGGACCCCTTCAACCATAGAGACATCTTTTATTCGTTCCGCGCTGGCAGAAAATTGCCAGCCTAGCAGTATGATCAAAATAAACGCTTTAATGCTATTCATACTACTACCCTCTAAAACGGAAATAACGAGCTACTGAAGAAACGTGTTAACCACCCTGGGCTTTGCGCCTCTTGTGTTTGCCCTTTACCTGAATACTGGATGCGGGCATTAGCAATTCTATTCGACTCAACCGTGTTATCGGCGCTAACATCTTGCGGACGAACTAGCCCTTCGAGCCTAATAAACTCTTCGCCAGTGTTAAGTGTTAGCCATTTTTCACCACGAATAACTAAATTACCATTGGGTAAAACACGCATAACATTTACAGAAATATCACCCACTAAACTGTTTGACTGATTTGATTTTGAGTCACCGGTAAATGATGAATCACTACCAATACCAAACTGAATACTGTCACCACCTATATTTACAGGTAAGCCACCTAATCCAATAATGGGGTCCAAACTGGCGTCGGTTTCTTTATCGGTTTCGGTTTTAGCGGCTTTTGTAGCTTGTGTTGACTCTTCAAGCTTAACGGTAATTATATCGCCGGTTCTAAGTGCTTTTTTGTCTGAATACAAATCATTAAATGTATTGGTGTTAAACAACGAACCCGTTGCAACAACAGGCTCTGCTACAGGCTCTGGGTACATGGGTGCGTAGTAGGGGTCATCTTGAACCACTTCACTATTTTGCGTAGAAACACAGCCACTTAAAAATAAGGTGCCTGCTGCAAATAAAATAACATTACGCATAACTATCCCCTTGTGCACGGTTATAACTGTTGATTGATGTAGCTCATCATTTCGTCAACGGCCGAAATTACTTTTGAGTTCATTTCGTAAACACGTTGAGTTTCGATAAGGTTAACCAATTCTTCCGTTACATTAACGTTTGATGTTTCAAGCGAGCCTTGAATAATAGTTCCTAAGCCTTCTACGCCTGGATTACCTTGAACAGGCGCCCCACTAACAGCGGTTTCGGTGTAAAGGTTTTGACCAATTGGCTCAAGACCCGATGGATTAATAAAGTCACTAATTGTTAGCTGGCCAATTACCACGTTATCGGCTTGCCCTGCAACGCGTACAGATACCTCACCATCTTGAGAGACTGTAATTGATTGCGCATCATCGGGTACATTCATTTCGGGCTGAACAACAAAACCTGCACCGGAGGTAACAATGCGGCCGTCTTCATCGGTAGTAAATTGCCCATTACGCGAATACGCAATATTGCCATCGGGTTGCAACACTTCAAAAAAGCCTTCGCCTGAAATCATCCAATCGAGTGAGTTTTCAGTGGTGAGCATATTGCCCTGCGTAAACTCTTTTTGGTTAGCAACCACTTTTGCACCCGCACCGAGCATTAGGCCAGATGGCAGCTCGGTATCTTGTGATGAGCGCCCGCCAGGCTGGTTGATGTTTTGATACAGTAAATCTTCAAAAATAGCGCGGCTTTTTTTGTAACCTACGGTACTGGCATTCGCCAGGTTATTTGAAATAACTGAAATATCAGTTTGTTGAGCGTCTAGCCCTGTTTTACTTATCCACAATGCAGGATTCATAAGTATGCCCTCATTTTAAAGTTAAACTATGCGCATCAACTGATCTTGACGTTCGTCAATCTCTTCAGCTGTTTTCATTAGTTTTACTTGTAACTCAAATTGACGTTGGTGGTTGATCATATCGACCATTTCGTGAACTGGATTAACGTTAGACATTTCCAGTGCACCACTTAACACTTTTACATTTGCAGAGGTATCGACGGTTTGCCCAGGTACAGGTCTAAATAAACCATCGTTGCCTTTTTCAAGCTCTCTGCTGTTTCCTTCAACAACGCGCAGCGTGTCTACTTCTTCTAAAAAATTTGCAGGCGCGCCTTGCGGGCGAACCTGTATGGCACCATCTTCACTAAAACTTATTTTTTCAATAGGAACCGGTAAAATTACGGGGCCACCTTCGCCAATAACTTGACGACCATGACTTGTTACCAACATACCTTGCGCAGTAATGTTTAGCGTGCCTACTTTTGTATAGGCTTCGTTTCCTGAGTCATCCTGAACCGCAAGCCAGGCGTTATCGCTCATGGCAATATCTAAATCTCGCCCTGTTTCGATTATGCCGCCAGAGGTCATGTTAGAACCTGGTCGCTCTTGCATTGAAAACACGCGCGATGGCAAGCCCTCGCCAAATGCTTGCATAGAGCGCGCTTGCGCAAAGTCGGCTTTAAAGCCTGTGGTGTTTGCGTTTGCCAAATTATTGGCTTTAAGTGCAAGCCCTTGTAGGCTTTGCTTAGCGCCAGAGGCTGCAATGTAGACCATTTTGTCCATAACATCGACTCACATAAAAAATCTCTGAGTTGACAAATGCAAAATAGATGCCAGGTTAAATTTGACGCAATATAAGGAAGGTATTGAACGGTTCAGCTCGACTAGTTTTAGCGACATAGCTACAAAAAAGGCTGCAAAAAAGGCTGCAAAAATGCAGCCTTAAAATCTTAACCAAAAATAAGGTTAACTTATCGAATCTGCAAAATACTTTGCTGAATTGTTGAGTTAACTTCAAGCGCTCTTGAGTTCGCTTGGTAGTTACGTTGAGCGGTAATCAAATCAACTAATTCGTTTGTTAAGTTGGTATTAGATTGCTCAAGCGCGGATGAATTAATACTACCCAATGTGCCTGAACCTGGTTCTCCTGCTATAGGCTCCCCTGATGTCAAACTTTTCTTCCAGGCTGTATCTCCAACCTGCTGTAAACCCTGTGAGTTTGAAAAACGCACCATAGCAACTTGGCCTAAGAAGGTTGAATCACCATTACTATATGATGCTACTACTTTTCCATCTGTTCCAATATCAATACCCGCTAAACGACCAACGGTAGCGCCATCTTGCTCAAGTGCTTTTACTTCAAAGTTACTTGCATACTGTGTTGGAACTTTGTTATTAGTGCCAGCTTCATCACGCCAACTTACTGATACATCATCGGGAAAACTTGCACCATTAGTTAAAAGTGAAGTCAAACCTGTAGTAGCATTTGACGATAAGTCTATATCAGAAAAAGTTGTAGCCGGTGACGCTACATTAGGCAAACCTGCAGATGTAAATTCAAAAGTATCTATTGGAGTATGTGAACCGGCGGCGGTTTCAGTTCCATCTGTGCCAAAGTTTTTCCCGTCTAAGGTCCCGTAAACTTGCCATTGGTTCGGTGCTGTTACTGGGTCTTGCTTTACAAAAAACAGCTGTAAAACATGTGGCTCACCTAATGAATCATACACAGTGGTGGATGTCGAGCTATTATAGGAGGCACTAGTATTTGAATCAAAAGGAGTAACTGAAGGCTGAGTACTTCGAGAATCTAGATTGAATGATGAATATACTTGACTAGTAGCTCTTGGAGAACCTGACGAGTCAGGTATTTGTAAAGGTGATGATGTGCTTAGGCTCACTGAAGTAGTATCTCCTGTAGCTTCATCAACAGGAAAGCTTTGTAAGAAATTACCTTTTGCATCGACTACAAAATTGTCTTGATTTAGCTTAAATGCGCCAGCACGGGTATAAGAAAAATCTTGAGAGCCAAGGTCTTCACTCATCGCAAAATAACCTTCACCCGTAATAGCTAAATCCAACGAGTTGTTGGTGAACTGCAACGACCCCTGATGAAACTGCTGTGCAACCATAGCTGTCTGAACACCATCACCGTTTTTAGTTTTACCAGAACTGAACACAGAAGATGCATACACATCGACGAACTCAGCTCGTGATTCTTTAAAACCGGTGGTGTTTACATTAGCAATATTATTTGCTGTTACGTCTAAATCTTTTTGAGCGGCAGCTAGGCCTGTAAGTGCGATATTAAAGCTCATAATTCACCTCTAACTTTTAATCTAATAGCCTGCTAGCAGGCGAAATATTTTTTAATTGGTTATGCGATCTCTGCGACATCTGTCAACCTAACCGCACCCTCTTTAGTGTTAATAATAATGCCACTAGAGCCATTGATATTAACGCTTTCAATGTTTTTGAATGTTGCCACCGGTAAGCTTGAAAACTCGCCGTTGGTACTGCCCTCTGCAGTAATAGTGTATTCACCCTCTGGTAGGCGCTCACCAGATTCATTATTACCATCCCAGCTAAAGCGCACTGCACCCGCTGCTTGCGAACCCATATCGATAGTTCTAACCAGTTGCCCAGAAGCATCTGTGACTTTAATTGTTAAATTATCAACGGCTTCTTCAGCAACCGCAGACCCTTTTGCCTCTCCGCTTTCGCCAAGCTCAAGCGTATTAGACTCTAAAAGCGCTTGCTTACCAACCAGCGTTGATGCTTGTAAGGCAGAATTTGAGGTCATTGATGAGGCTAGTGACTCAAAATTTGTGTTTAAATCTGTGATGCCTTGCGCCATGGTAAAATTAGTCATTTGCGCAATCATCTGATCGTTATCAGCCGGATTACTCGGATCTTGATACGATAGCTGCTGAGTTAGCAACGAGAAAAAATCTTCTTGTGTTAACGCATCACTCTCTCCATCGCTGGTAGCAACTTGTTGTTCTTGCCAGCGTAGTGAGTCCAAATAAGTTGAACTGCTACTAATATCGTTACTCATAACCTACCCTCGGTTATCGCTGCCCAAGTAACAGCGTTTTGCTTAACATTTGCTTAGCTGCATCGGCAACTTGCACGTTTGTTTGATAAGAGCGAGAAGCAGAGATCATATTTGCCATCTCCTCAACAACATTAACGTTGGGTTTATAGATATAGCCATTTTCATCCGCACTTGGGTGATTAGGGTTATATTCAATTTGTAGTGGTTTGTTACTCTCAACAATTCCCAGCACTTTAACACCAACAGCGGAGCCCTGAGGGTTACTGGCTGAGGCAGACGCTTTCGTCAGCTCGGCAGCAAATACAGGTTGGCGTGCTCGGTAAGTTTTGTCTTGGGATGAACTAATTGTATTAGCATTCGAAATATTACTCGCGGTGGTATTTAAGCGAACATTTTGTGCACTCATACCACTGCCTGAAATATCAAAAACGTTATATAAACTCATAATTATTATCCTTGACTACCGAGCGCTTTATTCAGGCCCTTAAATTTACTACTTAAAAATTGCAGGCTTGCCTGATACTCCATCGCATTCTGTGTATACAAGTTTCGTTCCACCTGTATATCAACTGAGTTACCATCGCCTGTATCTCCTTGATTTGGAGTGCGAAATAATTCAGAACCACCTACACTTCGAGTACCGCCAGCTATGTGTTTTTCATTGGTAGTAACCATGCTATTGCCGCTTTGCTGAGTTGACTTTGCCGCTTTTAATGCTGAGGCAAAGTCGATATCTTTTGCTTTATAGCCAGGCGTATCAGCATTCGCTATATTTGTGGCAAGTACTTCTGCCCGCTGTGAGCGGATCAACATTGCATGCGGGTGCACACCTAATGCTTTATCAAAACTGATAGCCATAACGTTCTCCAAAAAATTGACTTGCTTAAGTTAAAGCAATTTATAAGCCAGTAGTTTTTAGTTACGTTATTTTTTTATAGGGGGTTGTTATTAAATAAAAAAACGACGCTAAGAACGTCGTTTTTAATAACAAAGTGATAGGGTTATTTTTTTTGGTAGATGATTCCAGGGTTACAACGAACC
Source organism: Pseudoalteromonas sp. GABNS16E (assembly GCF_028598715.1). Classification (NCBI taxonomy): domain Bacteria; kingdom Pseudomonadati; phylum Pseudomonadota; class Gammaproteobacteria; order Alteromonadales; family Pseudoalteromonadaceae; genus Pseudoalteromonas; species Pseudoalteromonas sp. GABNS16E. Next base: position 4,933 of record NZ_JAQREZ010000021.1, on the reverse strand, counting down.
ATATCAAACTCATTACTTAAGCCCGTCATCGACTCCGACGCACCTAAAAATAAATACCCTTTTGGGTTGAGTGCTTGGGCAAACTGACCAATTATTTTTGCTTTAACCTCTGGTGAAAAATATATAAGAACATTGCGGCAAAAAATAATATCAAACTTCCCCATTAAGGCATAAGAATCAAGCAAGTTTAAATGTCTAAAGCTCACCTGTTTTCTAACTGAGTCGACAACTTTTGCCATGCCGTTGCCGCTATCCATAAAGTACTTTTTACGGCGCTCTGCTGATAGGCCTCGCGCTAATGCCAACGCATCATATTCAGCGTTTTTACACATATCGAGCATTGTGTTAGAAATATCAGTACCAATAATTTGTGCCCCCATACGCAACACGCCCGGTTGCTTGGCCTGAAACTCAGCAACAGACATGGCAATAGAGTATGGTTCTTGGCCTGAAGAGCTGGCCGCTGACCAAATTTTTAATGGTCGGCGGGCGTCTTTAAACTCTGGAAACAGTTTATTTTTTAAAAGCTCAAATGGATATTGATCCCTAAACCACAAGGTTTCGTTAGTGGTCATGGCATCAACTACAGCGGCTCTAAGTTGCCGCTCATGAGGGCCAAGCGTTTTACTCACTAATTGTGATAAAGATTCAACATTAAAACGAGCCATAAGCGGCGCAAGCCTACTTTTTACTAAATACTGCTTGTTTTCGCCTAGCACAATACCACATTGCTGCTCTAAAAATGAGCGAAACTGATCGTAGTCACTTTGCTGCAAATCTTTATTATTCAAATTAATAACACCTATTGTTGTTTAGTCGCAATGAACCCATTTTTTAACTGCTGTTGCCAATTCATCAGGGTTAAATTTTGCTATAAAATCATCCGCGCCTACTTTTTCGATCATCGCCTGATTAAACACCCCACTCAAAGAAGTGTGTAAAATAACATGTAGAGGCGCTAATTTTGGATCTGCTTTAATTTCTGCTGTTAATGTATAGCCGTCCATTTCAGGCATTTCAACATCAGAGATAAGTAAACCTACACGCTCAGTAATATCATTTTTACAATCAAGCTCGGCTATTTCTTTAAGCCTAACTAAAGCCTCTTTACCATTTTTTGCAAGCTCAGTTTGCACGCCAAGTGGCTCAAGTGCTCTTTTTACTTGGTTACGTGCAACAGCTGAATCGTCGGCAATAAATACAATGCGCTCGCCTAAATCTTTTTGTATTGCACTATCGGCGGCAAGGTCGGCACTAACTTCGGTATTTACTGGACAAATTTCGTTTAAGATTTTTTCTACATCGAGAATTTCGACCAATTCGTTTTCAATCTCGGTAACGGCAGTTAAATAAGAGTAACGCCCTGCTCCTGACGGAGGTGGCATTATTTTTTCCCAGTTCATATTAACGATTCGCTCAACGCCACCAACTAAAAAGCCCTGCACTGAACGATTGTATTCTGCAATTATTATGAAGCTGTCTTTAACATTTTCAATAGGTCGGCCGCCTACGGCCATTGATAAGTCGATAACTGAAATAGTTTGACCACGAATATGCGCCACACCCCGAATGTATGCATTTGATTTAGGCATACTCGTTAAAGGAGGACATTGCAGTACTTCTCTTACTTTAAATACATTGATCCCAAAACGCTGACGCCCTCTGAGCTTAAATAATAGTAATTCTAGGCGGTTCTGCCCAACCAACTGGGTGCGTTGGTTTACTGAGTCTAAAATGCCTGCCATTCAAATCTCCTAAAGAAAACAAATAATGCGGAACGATAATTGCTTTCTGTTTACAAAGCTACATAACATCGCGGGAGCGTCTACTTTTTGACGCAAAATATTTATACCCTGTTTGAAACCATAAGCATAGTCGAAACATTATGAGTTTGTTAAAAAAAGTCAGAAGATACAGTGTTTTTTATTTTCTTGCTAGCCTCTGCTTAGCAACACCTTTGCATGCAAAAGTGTTTAGTAAAGATTTATTACAAGAAATAGCAATTTCTCATATTGCAGAGCAAGTTACCGTTCCACTTGAAAAAAATGTGGAGATTACCGCGCTTGCCCTCGATAGCCGTATTCCTGATAGAGTATGCGAAAACGAGCCAGAATTAGTCGTGGCAAATGAGCCGCCATTTACACGCCAGGTGACTGTACAAATAAAATGTAACGATGCGCAAAGCTGGACTCAATATGTCCATGTAAGAATCGTTAAAATGGCGCCCGTTGTGGTTGCCACGGCAAATCTAGCCCGTGGTGAAGTTATTACTAAGTCTCATTTAAGCGTACAAATGAAGCCTTCGCAGTTTGTTAGAGTACAATATTTAGATGACCCTTTAATGCTTATTGGCAGCCGCAGTAAGCGAAATATAAGAAGCGGTATGCCGGTTTTGCTTAACCAAATTTGTATGGTTTGCAAAGGCGACGCTGTTAATATTTATGCGAGTATTAAAGGACTTAGAATAAAAACCACGGGGATAGCACTTGAAGATGGCACCCTTGGTGAGCAAGTACAGATCAAGAATAAAAAATCCGGTAAAATTTTGAATGCACGCGTAGATGGTGTAGAGTCTGTGCAAGTAAATATTTAATTTCGATTTATACTAAAGTATCCTATGTATATGCCGATAACTTGGCATAAGTTGGGTAATATACAGGTTTATTATTATGGTTAATCAAGTTAATGGCAGTAATCAACTAGCTAATGCGCTTACAAACGCTAAACAGCAACAAGTTGATATTAAAAAAGATAACGCTGCAAGTACACAAACAACACACACTCCTTCGCCTAAAGCGGCGAGCGACTCAGTGAGCCTGACGCCACAAGCACAGCAGTTAAAAACCCTGCAAGATAAAGCTCAGCAGTCTTCTGGCTTTGATAGTGAAAAGGTCGCTGAACTTAAAAAAGCGATTACCGAAGGTAAATACCAAATTGATGCTGAAAAGCTGACTAAAAACTTAGCTGATTTTGAGTTTAACGTATATGGCTGATCACAATAGTTTAATTAGCGTTAAATTAAATGAACAAGTTAAATGCTTGGATTCATTATATGCGTTATTAAACGAAGAGCTTAGTATTATTGCCTCTCGCAGAGGTGAAGGTTTAAAAGAACTTGCCCAACAAAAAATGTCTTTTTTAACTAAGCTTACGCAGCTCGATAAAGAGTTGAACAAACTTTTTGCAGCAAATGATGAAAATGCCCCTGAAGTGACTGAACGAGTAGCGCAAGTTAAAGCTCAATTAGCGCAGTGCCAAAAACAAAATAAAGTAAACTCACATGCTGCCCGCCAAGCACACTTAAGTGTAAAACAATTAAAAGATATTTTAATTGGCGCCCCAACCAGTATGACTTACGACCAAGGCGGTAGTGTGGTTAATACCGACAGCAAGCTAGTTCGTAACCTAAAAGCTTAACTGCTTTTATCTATCCTAATTTATCAAAAAAGCCCTTATTGAAATCTCAATAAGGGCTTTTTTAGGTTTACTACTTAGCACAAAATAATAACCACACTTTTGATTAAGTGAGTTTTAGAAACCCACTTCAGCTATTTAACTGAAGTGGGTTACTGATTTAAATATCTGTTTGATTATTACCATTTTCAATTAAGTGTTTAATCATTTCCTCTGATTGATTTTGAACATCAACTGCTGGCGCAGCTTCATCGGTACTTCCGCCACTTTGTGCAGGGCTATAAGCAATTGCAGAGCCTTCATCGTCAATCAAAGTATTAAGAGCAACGAGTTGCTCGGTTTCAGAGTCAATAATTACATCGTTTATATTAAGTGGCTCTGTTTCACTCACTTGTACAACTTGCTCTGATGAACTTGCCATGGCCCCTGCGTTTGCTAAGTTGATGGTTTCGGTGCTCAACAGACCTTCATTTTGCGTATCACCCAATGCTGACTCTTCGCTAAATGACGCCGGCATAGTGTCGCCAGCACCTGAGCTAGATTGTGAGGTATACATATTTCCGGACTGCTCTATCACATTATCCGTATTTTTGATTAAGTAGTTTCCTGCCTCATCAACAGTAACAAAATAGTATTGCTCCCCTCCACCAATGTTTAGGTTGGCTAAGTTTAATACCCCTCCCCAATCTCCATTGTTATCTGAAGTAAAGCTACTTGAAAGTTCTAATACATCTAAATCTAGACCGAGTAAGTCAACGCCCAATAACGAAGAGCCAATAATGTATACTTCAGTATCTGGCTCTGTTGTCCCTTCAACTGATGGAAATAAAATTCCTAATACTCCTGAACTAAAATCAGTAACCACAAAACCTATTGGCGTGGTATCTATAATCAATCCAGAGAGGCTACCGCTTGAGATTGTATTGCCTGATGCATCAGTTGCTACCGCTGTTACAGTATAAGCCCCATCAGCTAACCCCGTATCCGGTGAGGCACTCCATACACCGGATCCGTTAGCAGTTACCTGTTTAGTGACTTCTGTTGCACCGCTAAAGGTGACTAATATAGTTTCACCAGCGCCCGCAGTCCCCGTAACAAGTGGGTTTTGATCTGCTGTTAGTTCTAACCCCGAGTCAATTGTAATACCTGAGTCAATTGCGCTACTTGTTGATTGTGTACCTGTATTACCTGCGCTATCAGCAATGCTTACATCTACGCTGTAATTACCCTCAGGAAGTACTTCTGCAGAGGTCACACTCCAACTTCCATCAGGTCCAACTGTTGTTTGAACATTGTGAGTGGCACCCGCTGAATCAGTAAACATAACGATTATTAACGCGCCTGCAAAGCTTCCAGTTACTGACCCTGTAACAGTAGGCGTAGTATCTTGACCGTAAGCGTCCGGCCAACCACACCTAGCAACACCATTTTTTGTATTTGAAAATACCTTCAACTTTTTATTGGAGGTCATTATGAATTCACCCATCCCTAAACGTTGGCTAGAAATCCTAGCGCTTCG
>NZ_JAQREZ010000202.1:0-255 GCF_028598715.1 Pseudoalteromonas sp. GABNS16E | reverse complement strand
TGCGCTATTAAAAGAGGGCATTAGACCATCGATGACCGATGGGTATGACTGTTATCAAAACGCATTAGCAGAGCGTATTAACGGGATATTAAAGCAAGAGTTTTTACTGTATAAATGTCGCAATATGGCAGAGTTAAAACAGCTCGTTGAAGAATCGATATTTATATACAATGAAATGCGACCGCACTTAAGTTTGGATATGAAAACACCAAATCAAGTGCATAAAAAAGACCTGGCGCTTTCGCACCAAGTCTT
>NZ_JAQREZ010000201.1:0-255 GCF_028598715.1 Pseudoalteromonas sp. GABNS16E | reverse complement strand
ACAGGATCAGCAATTGAGATAGAAAAATTATCTAAAAGGTATTTTGATAACGTTGAATCCAATTCTTGGATTATTTCTAAAGTCATATCCTTAATCCTATAAAGGTGACAAACTGTCATCCTTGAATATTTTGAAGTCTAGCTTTCACGCTTGGCAGTTGTCAACTTTTTATTTATCAAGATTGACAGTTATAATTAAATTAGCGAGGAGAAATGCTATGAACTTTAGTTACGAACTAATTGAAAAATATAAAAA
>NZ_JAQREZ010000200.1:0-258 GCF_028598715.1 Pseudoalteromonas sp. GABNS16E | reverse complement strand
TCGTACCCCAAACCGACACAGGTGGTCAGGTAGAGAATACTAAGGCGCTTGAGAGAACTCGGGTGAAGGAACTAGGCAAAATCGTACCGTAACTTCGGGAGAAGGTACGCTCCTATCTGTGATGAGACTTGCTCTCTAAGCGGACGGGAGCCGCAGTGACCAGGTGGCTGGGACTGTTTATTAAAAACACAGCACTGTGCAAAATCGCAAGATGACGTATACGGTGTGACACCTGCCCGGTGCCGGAAGGTTAATTGA
>NZ_JAQREZ010000199.1:0-258 GCF_028598715.1 Pseudoalteromonas sp. GABNS16E | reverse complement strand
TCGTACCCCAAACCGACACAGGTGGTCAGGTAGAGAATACTAAGGCGCTTGAGAGAACTCGGGTGAAGGAACTAGGCAAAATCGTACCGTAACTTCGGGAGAAGGTACGCTCCTATCTGTGATGAGATTTACTCTCTAAGCGGACGGGAGCCGCAGTGACCAGGTGGCTGGGACTGTTTATTAAAAACACAGCACTGTGCAAAATCGCAAGATGACGTATACGGTGTGACACCTGCCCGGTGCCGGAAGGTTAATTGA
>NZ_JAQREZ010000198.1:0-261 GCF_028598715.1 Pseudoalteromonas sp. GABNS16E | reverse complement strand
TAGGCGTATCGCTAATTAGCTGCTCTGCTAGCACCATTTCACTCGATTTGTATTTATCAAACGCGCTATTAATGAGTTGGTGGCTTGTCAGCTCCATTTGGCACACCATGCGGATTTGAGGAAATGCTGTGTCGCCATACTGAGTACTACCAGAGCCATACTTTTCACGGTTTTGAGCAGTATCAGTCGTTCTCCACACAACCCCATCGACACCGAGTAAATTTAGTCCATTCCATATTTCGAATTTACCTTGTTGATACC
>NZ_JAQREZ010000197.1:0-262 GCF_028598715.1 Pseudoalteromonas sp. GABNS16E | reverse complement strand
AGTGGCTTTCAAGAAATGACTGGCATGTACGGTGCATTAATTATTGAACCGCGAGAAAAAGATATTATTAGTGCAGATAACGAGCATGTTATTCAATTATCTGATTGGACTGATGATGACCCAATGGATTTGTTCCGCAAGTTAAAAGTACAGAGCGATGTATTTAACTTTAATCAACCTACTGTTCCAGAGTTTTTTGATGACATTTCAAATAGCAGCGTTTCAAATGCGCTACAACGCCGGGAAATGTGGAATAAAATGA
>NZ_JAQREZ010000196.1:0-266 GCF_028598715.1 Pseudoalteromonas sp. GABNS16E | reverse complement strand
ATAACACTACCCTACTATAAATAGTAAGTGGCGTCCCCAAGGGGATTCGAACCCCTGTTACCGCCGTGAAAGGGCGGTGTCCTAGGCCTCTAGACGATGGGGACACTAAAAAGTGTCACTAGGACAACTGAATGGTTTAACTCGTTTCAGGCGAGTTTTCTTAATAACACTACCCTACTATAAATAGTAAGTGGCGTCCCCAAGGGGATTCGAACCCCTGTTACCGCCGTGAAAGGGCGGTGTCCTAGGCCTCTAGACGATGGGGA
>NZ_JAQREZ010000195.1:0-277 GCF_028598715.1 Pseudoalteromonas sp. GABNS16E | reverse complement strand
GAAACGAAACAGCGCCGATGATAGTGTAGCATTTGCTATGTGAAAGTAGGACATTGCCAGGCTCCAAATAAGAGAAACCCGTTACAGCGATGTGACGGGTTTTTTGCTGTCTGGGATTTAATAAATAACCAGACCCATGGCTAACTCATTAGAGAAGTAAAACAGCTCGAAGGCGAGCCTCGGCCAACGATAGTGTAGCATTTGCTATGTGACTCTCTACCGCTGTGGGCACTACGACATTGCCAGGCTCCAAATACAAGAAAGCCCGACTCGAAAG
>NZ_JAQREZ010000194.1:0-277 GCF_028598715.1 Pseudoalteromonas sp. GABNS16E | reverse complement strand
TGTTGGAATAAGTCCTCATCACTCGCGCCCCAAGATGAGATAAACTGAGGGTTTTCAATGTGGTTGATGTCAACAATATCGTTAAATCCGTTTCCTAGGAAAAAGCTTTTCATATTGTCAAAATGACCTTCACCGCCGTAGATAAATTGGGTAATATAACCTTGTTGACTCAATACATCAGCTAATGAAAAAAAGTTATGCTGGGATTTAGATAGTTTAACTACCGAGCGAGATGGAGATGGCATAAAGCCAGTGGTAATTGCTTCAATACCTCTCA
>NZ_JAQREZ010000193.1:0-278 GCF_028598715.1 Pseudoalteromonas sp. GABNS16E | reverse complement strand
ACTGAATCAATAGTCTAATTATATAAATATCAGTATATTAAGTGAACTAAATGTATAGATTAATAGATCATAAGCAGAACATACTTAGACCAAAAGGTGATCAGAGTTTTCACACAGTCTGTGCCATAAGCCGACTATCAGCCGTAGCTCGTTTCTGTCGGATAGACGACACCTGTTACCAAGTGTCGCCCTCCTAAGAACCGTACGTGCAACTTTCACTGCATACGGCTCAAGCCTTCACGAAGGCACCTAATTGGTACCCAGCAACTTATAAAGCA
>NZ_JAQREZ010000020.1:0-67416 GCF_028598715.1 Pseudoalteromonas sp. GABNS16E | reverse complement strand
ACGCTTTCTGACGGTTGCGACTCCCGCTTCAACAAAAGCCTCATCAATAATAGATGGATCTAGAAGTGATGAGAGTTTTTCAAACGAATGAAATTGGGTACTGGCATTAAATGCGGTGTCTAAAGCTATTTTAATATTCATAAAAAAATCCGATGGCAAATGCTCATCGGATTCTTACATCTATAGAAGATCGGTCAACTGATCATTAAAATATTTCTTAACTGATCGGCATTAACCATAACGGTCCCTTTTTTGTAAGCTATTTTATTAATCTGTGTGGTTAGAAAACAAATTATCTATTAGCTCATCTTCTAGTTCAAAACGCGCTTCTAACGTTTCGCCAAGTACCGACAAATCGTTATCAAACTCTGCTAATAAGTCCTCTTTATCTACTTCTGCGTATTTATCGTTAAAGTCTAAAGCAATATCTGTTGTGCTAGAAATGCGCGGGTAAATTGTATTTGCCAGCTCTTGGCTTTCAAGGCCCTTGCTTTCGCAGGCTTTTGCAATGTCATCGTACACTTCAAAATGGCCGGCAGATAAGTAATCCATTAAAATTTGGCAAAATGATTGAATTTGTTCTGGCTCTGGTAAGGCGTGATCTTTTTTGTCGTATGGCGAAAACCCAGCCATTTTACAATAAAGTACAATTAACTCTTGGCGCTCGTTTAACCATTTATCAATGACAGTATGGCTACCACCCCATTTTTGTTGAGCTTTCTCTACGCGCGTCAGCATTACTGTTCTCCTAAGCTGGGTCACTTTTATGGTTAAATTTAAATTTTCTTATACATCAAGATATATTTTATTTAAGTGTATATCAACAAGTAAAAGGTATGAGCTGGTGCACGTGTGTATTTATTGTAGGTAAATTATTATTTTATTGCAGGCAAGAAAAAACCACCGGTTAAGGTGGCTTAATTTCTTGTTTTGGCCTGTTAATACAAGCTTTCTTATTGTTATAGAAGATTTTTGTTATTTTTATTATAAATATTTTTGTTATTGTTGTTTAAGATTTTTATTATTGTTCTTGTTAAAGCGGGACAAACAATACCAAGGTTTTTGTTATGTTGCAAACATATTAACAAAAAGTTTTTATTGTTAGTTCTTTTTGGTTATTTAATGCTCAAATGTGACTAAATAAGCAACAAACTAGGTTCTGTTAGCTGTAACACATGTTTTACGAGCTTAGCGATAGAGAGCCGGAGAATATGGTGGTACAATCTTGAACAATTTCTATAAGCCTCAGGATTATTTACGCTATGAGCGAATTAAAAAACGACCGTTATTTACGTGCACTTGCAAAACAACCCGTTGATGTAACACCGGTATGGATGATGCGCCAAGCAGGACGCTATTTACCAGAGTACCGTGCTACACGTGCACAAGCGGGCGATTTTATGAGCCTGTGCCGTAATGCTGAGCTTGCATGTGAAGTAACACTACAACCACTTCGCCGTTACCCGTTAGATGCTGCTATTTTATTTAGTGACATTTTAACTATTCCCGATGCTATGGGTTTAGGTTTGTACTTTGAAACCGGTGAAGGCCCTAAATTTGAAAACCCTATTTCGTCACTTGCTGATGTTAAAAAGATTCCTAAGCTAGACCCAACTGACGAGCTTGGCTATGTAATGAACGCAGTAAGTACTATTCGCCGTGAACTTAAAGGCGAAGTGCCACTAATTGGCTTTTCGGGTTCACCGTGGACACTAGCAACTTACATGGTTGAAGGTGGAAGCAGTAAAGTATTTGGTAAAATTAAAAAAATGGCGTTTGCAGAGCCGCAAACACTACATTTATTACTAGATAAACTAGCTGATTCAGTCATTGATTACTTAAACGCGCAAGTAAAAGCTGGTGCGCAATCGTTAATGGTATTTGACTCGTGGGGCGGCGTATTAAGCCCGCGCGATTACAACGAATTCTCACTGCAATACATGCATAAAATTGTTGATGGTTTAATTCGCGAATACGACGGCCGTAAAGTGCCGGTAACACTATTTACCAAAAATGGTGGTCAGTGGATTGAAGCAATTGCAGCAACAGGCTGTGATGCAGTAGGTCTTGATTGGACTATTAATATTGGCGACGCTAAACGCCGTGTAGGCGATAAAGTTGCATTGCAAGGGAATATGGACCCGTCAATGCTGCACGGTACGCCTGATCGTATCCGCCAAGAAGTAGGCACTATTTTAGAAGACTTTGGCACAGGTGATGGCCACGTATTTAACCTAGGCCACGGTATTACGCCAGATGTAGACCCAGAAAACGCCGGTGTATTTATTAATGCAGTACATGAGCTAAGCGCGCAATACCACAAATAACAACCGTGGTATTAATAGCTATTAAAAAGCCCGCTAATTAGCGGGCTTTTTGCTGCGCGGTTATAGGCTTATGTAAATAACCTATTTAATCCATTTAACGCCGCAACACGGTAGGCTTCTGCCATCGTTGGGTAGTTAAATGTGGTATTTACAAAGTAGTCAACAGTGTTGCCTGCCCCTTTTTGTTCCATAATGGCTTGGCCAATGTGAACAATTTCTGAGGCACGCTCACCAAAGCAATGCACGCCAAGTACTTCTTTTGTTTCACTGTGAAACAATATTTTTAAACTACCAACTTCTGTGCCCGCAATTTGCGCACGAGCTAAGTGCTTAAACTGAGCACGACCAACTTCATACGGTACTTTTGCAGCGGTTAGCTGTTGCTCTGTTTTACCTACCGAACTCATTTCAGGAATAGTATAAATACCGGCCGGTATATCTATAATTAGCTTATCTTCGCAATTACCGCAGGCAATAGCATCGGCAGCTATACGGCCTTGATCAAATGCTGCACTCGCTAAGCTTGGGTAGCCAATTACATCACCTACTGCGTAAACGTTGTCTACCTCAGTTTGGTACATTTCGTTGACTTTAAGCTGGCCTCGACCATCGGCTTTTAAACCAATAGCTTCAAGGTTTAGCGTATCGGTATTACCTGTGCGCCCGTTAGCAAATAAAATACAGTCGGCTTTTACACGCTTGCCCGATTTTAAATGCATTACAACGCAATCTGAGCGCGTTTCTATACGGTCAAACTCTTCGTTATGACGAATAACAATACCGCTATTCCAAAAGTGGTAGCTAAGCGCGTCAGAAATTTCTGCATCCATAAAGGCCAATAAGCGGTCGCGCGTGTTTACTAAATCTACCTTAGCGCCTAAGCCTTTAAAGATTGAAGCGTATTCACAGCCAATAACACCCGCACCGTATATAAGTACACGTTGTGGGTCGTGCTCTAGGCCTAAAATAGTATCGCTGTCGTAAATACGTGAATGGCTAAAGTCGACTTCAGGTGGGCGGTATGGGCGTGAGCCGGTAGCAATCACAATAGTTTTAGCGGTAATACGCTCTGCTGAGCCATCAAAGCGCTTAATTTCAACCGTGTGTTTATCTACAAAGCTCGCATCGCCTTGGTACATATGAATGCGGTTACGGTCGTAAAAGCTGCTACGTAAGTTTGACTGCTTAGAAATAACAGAACTTGCATGGCTTAAAATATCAGGAAACGTTAAGCGGCTAGGGCGCTCGCCAACATTAAAAAGTGGGTTTGCTTTGTATTCAATATAGCGGCTAACCGAGTGGCGTAATGCTTTTGAAGGAATTGTTCCCCAATGTACACAGCCACCGCCAACAGCTTGTTGGCGCTCAATAACCGCTACTTTTTTATCGTTTTTAGATAGGTTCATGGCGGTGCCTTCACCGCCAGGGCCCGTACCAATAATTATTGCGTCATATTGGAAACTTACGGGTGCTTTTTTCTGTTCTGGTTGTTTGGCCACAGCCACTCCTAAATTAATTAAAAGAGGCTTTTAATAACCTCGCATTAAGTGCTAGCCATGCCTGTTTTTGATTCTCCCAGGCGGCTTCCAGCTCATGGTATTGTGTCATTAATGCTGATTGTTCACACTGCTTTGCCATGTTATTTTTTTTACCTTCTAACACTTGTTTTTGTAGTGAACAGTAATTTTGCAGCTTTTTCAGCAGTAAATCGTACTCTTGTTGTAATAATGTAAGCTTATCTTGCGCTAAAGGCAATTTTGAAAGGCGCGTTTGCGTTTTACTCATTAGCGTTTCGGCTTTGGCTTTTTCTATGCGCTCAACCGGGGTGCGCTTTAATTTACTGGCTAAACCGAGCGCTGCTAAAGAGCGAATCATCCATTTAGTTGGGTCATAATGAAACCACTTAATACCGTTACGGTAATCGCTTGCAAAAATATGGTGAAAGTTATGGTAACCCTCGCCATAAGTAAATAACGCTAAAAAGCCATTATCGCGTGCAGTGTTTTTCTCAGTGTATGGGCGTGATCCCCAAATATGAGCCAATGAATTAATGAAAAAGGTAAAGTGCTGGCTCAATACTAAGCGTAATAAACCTGCAAGTAGTAGCATACCCCACACATCGCCTACTAATAAACCAAGCACAAGCGGTAAACCGACATTCATGGCTATAACAAGCTTTAAGTAGTGTTTATGCTGCCACATAACAATTTTATTGCGCTGTAAATCGCGACAATTACTGTAATCGTTATAACTATCGCCTTGGTAATCACGTAGCATCCAGCCAATATGGCTGTACCAAAAGCCGTTAGTTGCGGCGTAAGGGTCTTTTACTGGGTCATCTACTTGGCCGTGGTGTATACGATGATCGCTACTCCAGTGCAACGCACTGTTTTGCAAAGCAAATGCGCCACCAAGAGCAAAAATAAATTCTATTGCAGGGTGTACGTTATAGGCTTTATGCGCCCATAATCGGTGGTATCCGGCAGTGATAGATAGGCCTGCGTAAAACATACAGCCTACAAATGCAATCCAATGCGCGCTGGTAAATCCGTAACTAATGCCGTACCAGGGTACAAGTGTGACAGCCGCCAAAAAGGTTAGGCTAAAAAATAGGACGTTTGTCCAAATAATCGGTGGTTTATTCATCGTTTTTACTCTCAGCGTACAACTGTAAGCTAAAATAGTGTTTCAATCTCTTGGCGTCAAGTATTAGACTAGACAATTCGGCTAATTATCATTAAAACTTCATATAAAATTACTCAGGGAGCTGTGGATGTCGGGTGTTAGAGCACAACAGAAACAAAAAACACGACAAGCCTTAATTGAGGCGGCATTTAATCAGCTTAGTGCTGATCATAGTTTTTCTAATTTAAGCTTACGCGAAGTTGCCCGCGAAGCCGGTATTGCCCCCACCTCTTTTTATCGCCACTTTAAAGATATGAACGAACTAGGTTTAACCATGGTAGACGAAGCAGGCTTAACCCTTCGCCAGCTTATGCGCCAAGCTCGCAGACGTATAGCCAGTGGTGGTAGCGTAATAAATACCTCGGTTGTTACCTTTATGGAGTTTATTGATAACTCAAGCAACCAATTTAGATTACTGCTGCGAGAACGTTCTGGCACCTCAAAAGCCTTTAGAGCCGCCGTAGCGCGTGAGGTAAAACACTTTATTTTAGAGCTTGCGCATTATTTAGAAAGCGAAACCAAGTGTGATTCAATTCATGCTTATATTCAGGCCGAAGCCATGGTAACACTGGTATTTAATGCCGGCGCTGAAGCACTTGATATAGAAGGTCAACAACGCGAAGAACTCATTGAGCGGGTTATTTGGCAGCTGCGTTATATTACCCGCGGTGCAGGTCATTATATTCGTGAAACAAATAATCAGGTTTAGCTTAAAAAATTAGCAATAAGTTAATCTAAGCACGCAAGTTTACTCAACACATTAATTTAAGCTAAAAAGTCTATCCGTGTGATTTATAAAACCTGAATATACTATTTTTGGGTATATAAATTTCTTCAATGTGGGGTTTTTATTCCTTTGTTTGGAATATTTATGCTTGCACCAACTGCTTTGTAATGTTAAAAATAGGCCTCACTGAACACACACACAAGAAACAAGATGCAAAATATTCGTTTAATTACACTAAAACTTAACCTCTTACTGCTATGGTCAGTGAGCGGGGATTAGTGTGTTTGCATCGAGTTAAACACTAAAAACCCCGCAATTGCGGGGTTTTTTATTATCTCGCGGCTGGGATAAATTGAAATTTGGGTAACAGAGGAATGAGGGGCAGTTATGCAAGACAAAGATAAAGTATGGATTTTTGATACCACCTTACGTGATGGCGAGCAGGCACTTAAAGCAAGCCTTACAGAAGACGATAAAATTCAGCTAGCGCATACTATTAGCCGCTTGAACGTGGATGTGATGGAAGTGGGTTTTCCGGTTTCGAGCCCCGCTGATTTTCGCTCGGTGCAACGTATTGCAACCGAGGTTAAAGGCCCAATTATTTGTGGTTTAGCACGTTCAGTAGCAAAAGACATTGAAGCCTGTGGTGAGGCACTTCGCACAGCACAGCAAAGCCGTATTCATACTTTTATTGCCACAAGCCCTTTGCACCTTGAACACAAATTACGTATGAGCCTAGACGATGCAACGGCCATGGCGGTTAAATCAATTAAATTAGCGCGTAACTACACTGATGATGTTGAGTTTTCGTGTGAAGATGCAGGGCGTACGCCGCACTGGGATTTATGTAAAATTGTTGAGCAGGCAATTAACGCCGGTGCCTCTACTATTAATTTACCTGATACCGTTGGCTTTGTAACGCCAGACGAATACGCCGCAATGATCCGCCATTTAATGAATAACGTGCCGAATATAGATAAAGCGCGTTTAAGTGTACATTGTCATAACGATTTAGGTTTAGCTGTAGCTAACTCGGTAGCCGCGGTACAAGCAGGTGCTCGCCAAATTGAGTGTACAATAAATGGTATTGGTGAGCGTGCGGGTAACTGCTCGCTTGAAGAAGTGGCGATGATCATGAAAATGCGCAAAGACCACTTAAACGTACACACCGATATTAAAAGCGAAGAAATTTATCGCGCATCTCGCCAAGTGGCAAAAATATGCAATATGCCGGTACAGCCAAATAAAGCGATTGTGGGCGAAAACGCCTTTGCACATAGCTCGGGCATTCACCAAGATGGCGTATTAAAAGCGCAAAATACTTATGAGATTATGTCGCCAGAAAGCGTCGGTGTGCCAAATAACCAATTAAATATGACCTCGCGTTCGGGTCGTCATGTTATTGAGCACCGCTTAGAAGAGTTAGGTTATCAAAAAGCTGACTACGATATGGACAGCTTATACGAGAGCTTTTTAGCGTTAGCTGATCAAAAAGGCACCGTATACGATTACGACCTTGAAGCCATGATTTACTTTAATCAAATTAACGACAAAGACGAAAAATACCAATTAGAGTTTGTAAACTCAGCGTCTAACTCACAGTCGGTAGCCAGCTCTACCATTGGAATGTTAATTGATGGCGAAGCAAAACAAGAAGCTGCTACAGGTAATGGCCCTGTTGAAGCCTCATTTGCGGCTATTGAGCGCTTAACTGGTATGAGCGTTGAAATGATTGAATACAATTTAGAAGCCACTGGTCAAGGCGCAAGTTCGCTTGGTCAAGTAAACATTATTGCTAAATACGATGGTCGCCCTTATCACGGTGCGGGTATTGCTGCGGATGTGGTAGAGGCGTCGGTACGCGCCATGATCCGTGTTTACAACTTAATTTATCGTGCACAAAAAGTGTCTGATTTAAAACAACAAAGGAAAGCAGGATGAGTAAAACAAACTACAGCGTTGCCGTATTAGCAGGCGACGGTATTGGCCCAGAAGTAATGGCAGCAGCAGAGCAAGTACTTGATG
Organism: Pseudoalteromonas sp. GABNS16E; assembly: GCF_028598715.1. NCBI lineage: Bacteria > Pseudomonadati > Pseudomonadota > Gammaproteobacteria > Alteromonadales > Pseudoalteromonadaceae > Pseudoalteromonas > Pseudoalteromonas sp. GABNS16E. The sequence continues at coordinate 59,652 of NZ_JAQREZ010000020.1, read as the reverse complement.
CTGTAAGCAATAAGTTTGGTTTTACCCTGAACCGTCAGCATCATGCTATTGGTGGCGCAGCCATTGACGAATTTGGTGAAGCATTACCACCAAAAACGCTAAGCGCGTGTGAAAACGCCGATGCCATTTTATTTGGCTCAGTAGGTGGCCCAAAATGGGAAAACCTACCCCCTAACGAGCAACCTGAGCGTGCATCGCTTTTACCGCTTCGTAAGCACTTTGGTTTGTTTTGTAACTTACGTCCAGCACAACTTTTACCAGCGCTTAGCGCAGCATCGCCATTACGTGCAGATATTAGCGAAAAAGGCTTTGATATTTTATGTGTACGCGAACTTACTGGCGGCATTTACTTTGGTGAAAAAGGCCGAAGCGGCGAAGGCGCTGAAGAAGCTGCATTTGATACACAAACTTACTCGCGTAAAGAAATTGAACGCATTGCCCGTTTTGCCTTTGAGGCAGCAAAATTACGTAGTAACCATGTAACATCGGTTGATAAAGCAAACGTACTTGCATCAAGCGTATTATGGCGTGAAGTAGTTACCGAAGTAAGCAAAGACTACCCAGAAGTCAGCCTAGATTACATATACGTAGATAACGCAGCTATGCAATTAGTTAAACAGCCTAGCCAGTTTGACGTGCTACTTTGCGATAACTTATTTGGGGATATTTTGTCAGATGAGTGTGCAATGATCACAGGCTCAATGGGTTTATTACCATCGGCAAGCTTGAATCAATCGGGCTTTGGTTTGTACGAACCAGCCGGTGGCTCAGCACCAGATATTGCAGGCAAAGGCGTTGCAAACCCGATTGCACAAATTTTAAGTGCTGCACTTATGCTACGTTACTCATTAGGCCAAGACGAAGCTGCGCGCACCATTGAAAAAGCCGTAGCCGAAGCCGTAGAAGCAGGCGTTGGCACGCCAGATATCTACCCACAAGGTGGATACAGCACAAGCGATGTGGCAGCTGCCATCGTTTCACGTATTTAATATATAAATCGCAGCACCGTTATGCTGCGATTTAACAAAGTAGGGAATTAGCAAGTGGCCCAAACGTTATACGACAAAATTTGGCAAGCACATACCGTTGCCAGCATAAACGAGCAAACTGATTTACTTTATATTGACCGTCATTTAGTACACGAGGTGACATCACCACAGGCTTTTGCAGGCCTACGTGAAAAAAACCGTACGGTACGTTGCCCAGAAAAAACCTTTGCAACAATGGATCATAACGTATCGACTAAAAGCCGATCACTTGATGCCGCAAGCGAAGTATCTAAAAACCAGTTAATGGCACTTGATGCTAACTGTAAAGAGTTTGGCATTGTACTTTACGATTTAAACTCAATTAACCAAGGCATAGTGCATGTAATGGGGCCTGAACAAGGTATTACCTTACCTGGCACTACCATTGTATGTGGTGATAGCCATACTTCTACGCATGGCGCGTTTGGCGCATTAGCGCACGGTATTGGTACTTCTGAGGTTGAGCATGTATTAGCAACGCAAACGCTACAGCAAAAAAAGGCAAAATCGTTAAAAATTCAAATTAATGGTGTGCTTCGCCCAACTGTAACCTCTAAAGATTTAATTATGGCGGTTATTGGTAAGTTAGGTACAGCTGGCGGTACAGGTTATGTTGCTGAATTTTGTGGTGAAGGCATTGAAGCACTTTCAATGGAAGCCCGTATGACGTTATGTAACATGAGTATTGAAATGGGTGCAAAAGCAGGTTTAATAGCACCAGATCAAATCACGTATGATTACTTAAAAGGTCGCCCATTTGCACCTAAAGGCGCTGACTTTGACGCCGCAGTTGAATACTGGGAAACCTTAAAATCAGATAAAGGCGCAGAGTTTGACTTGAGTGTTGAGCTTGAAGCTGACGACATTCAGCCGCAAATTACGTGGGGTACAAGCCCAGAGCAAGTAATTGGCGTTGATGAATGCATACCAGATCCTGACCAAGAACCAGATTTAATTAAAGCCGATGCTATACGCAGCGCACTTAGATACATGGACTTAAAAGCCGGCGATAAATTATCAAGCGCAAAAGTAGATACAGTCTTTATTGGTTCGTGTACTAATAGCCGTATTGAAGATTTACGTGCCGCGGCAAAAATTGTTGAAGGCAAGCAAGTAGTCGCAGGCATTGAAGCACTTATCGTACCGGGCTCTGGCCTTGTTAAAAAGCAAGCCGAAGACGAAGGCTTAGCCGATATTTTTAAAGCGGCAGGTTTTGAGTGGCGCGAGCCGGGCTGTTCAATGTGTTTAGCAATGAACGACGACCGCTTAGAAGCGGGCAAACGCTGTGCATCTACCTCTAACCGTAACTTTGAAGGCCGCCAAGGCCGTGGCGGGCGTACGCACTTAGTAAGCCCAGCAATGGCAGCCGCTGCTGCAATACATGGTCACTTTGTTGATATAAGAGGAGAAGCCTAATGAGCGTATTTTTTAGTGGCTTAATGGCCCCACTTGATAAAAACAATGTAGATACAGACCAAATTATTCCAAAGCAGTTTTTAACATCAACTAGCCGTGATGGTTTTGATGCAGCACTGTTTTATGATTGGCGTTACCTAGAAAACGGCGAACCAAATCCTGATTTTATTTTAAACCGCCCATGCTACCAAGGCGCGCAAATATTATTAACGCGCGACAACTTTGGTTGTGGCTCATCACGCGAGCATGCACCGTGGGCGCTTAAGCAATATGGTTTTGAAGTAATTTTAGCGGAAAGCTTTGCTGATATTTTCTTTAATAACTGTGGCAACAACCAAATGCTAGCCATTGCGCTACCCGCTGATACGCTTGAGCAATTGTTTGTACTTAGCGAGCAGCACGACGATATAAACATTCAAATCGATCTTGAAAACCAAACACTAACAAGCGATAAGTTTGCGCCAATTAGTTTTGATATTCGTAAAGACGTAAAAGAGCGTTTATTAAGTGGCTTAGATTTTATTGGTGTGACCGAAACGCTAAATCCACAAATTGATGCGTTTGAAAAACAACTTGCTGCTGAGCGCCCTTGGCAGTAACGAAAAGCAATTAATTACATATGAAAACAAAGCGCGGCTGAGTATATAAGCCGCGCTTTTTTTATGTTTAACTCTTCAAATTATTAATGTCTAAAATCTGCCATTAGCGCAGGTATGCCTGGCAGCATACCAACAATAGCCATAACGGTAGTTAAAATAACAAACATAATTAGCGGAATAACCCAGCGGCTCATTTTAGTTAAATTAGCACTGCGCTCTTTACAGCCAATTAAGCCTAAGTTATCAAGCAGCATAGTCAGTGACCAACCAAAAGCAGGGTTAACCAAGCTTGACGCAAACACAACAATAGCGGCCGATTGCGTTGTTTTACCTTCGCGTGTCATTTCCATACCCGCCTCAAGCAGCGGAATAAACACACCTACAATAAGCGCAACACACAGCACGGGTTGCCAAATGGCTAAATCCATTGGGTAGCCCCATAAACCCGCAATAATACAAAATACGGCTGTTAAAATGGCGCCCGCCGGGATAGGGCGTTTAGCAATAGCGGCAGGGACAATGTAAGTCCCCCAGGATGAGGTAAAGTTAGCACCACCGGCCAGCGAGCCAAAGGTTTGTCTAACCGATGCGCTTAGCATGGTGTCGTCTATGTTCATTTGAACTTTTTCAGTGCGTTGCGGGTAACTAATTTTTTGAAATACTTGATGCCCTAAAAAATCCGGGGACCACATAGCCACAGCCAATACCGCAAATGGCAGCACAACCACAAAGCTTTCAAGCGTAGGTAAGCCAAGCATCCAGCCTGTGTTTTCGCCCCACCAATAAGCTGGGTTCATATTTGGTAAGCCCGGCGCGGTATTAAATTCAAACGGCGCACCGAGTGCAAATGCAACCACACCGCCAATAAGGCAGCTAAGCGGCACAGCTAACCAGCGCTTTTTAAAGTGCTCAAGTAACGCATACAATAAAATGGTCGCCAAAATAACAATAAATGCAATGTGCGCCATATCTATGGCCTCAGCCCATGCAAACAGCTTTTTAACCTGCGAAATTGTGCCAATAAAGCCTAAATATATAAGTAAGCCCCCGCACACACCTTTACTGGTTAAGCGTGCCAGCAAGCTCCCTCCTTTGGTTATGGCTAAAATAAAGCCAAAGGCACCAATCAGTAAGCCAAACGCCATAGGATGGCCGCCAGCGGCAACCACAATAGGAATAAGAGGAATAAGTGGCCCATGAGTACCCGCTAAGTTAGCGGTAGGTAAGATAAAGCCTGAAAACAAAATAATAAAAATAGAAACAATCAGTAATTCATAGCGTACGTTTTCTAACACAAACGCATCACTTAAACCCAGTGGCGCTGCAAAAGTAGCGGCAATAGCACCCACCATAACGACTTTACCAATGGTGCCCGCCATGGCAGGAATCGTGTCTTCAAATTCAAAGCGGTAGTCTCTAAATGGTAAATTAGGCCGCCAGCGCTTAGGCTGCATAATTTGCAGCTCGTGCTCTAGGTATTCGTCGCGGGTATTAAATTCTGAACTTGGTTTATGCTTATTTTGATAGCTGTTGGCATCATCTACGTGCGGTGCGCTTGTTTTTTCTGGCTCGTTACCCTTTGGGGTTACTGACATAGTCCCTCCTGTTACTCGTTGCTTATTTATTAATACGGCTTTTGTTAAAGCAAATGAATAGTGAAGGAGCAGAGTAGATCAGCTTTTACTCAGGAATGTATAGGCAAAAGGTCGTGTATGGCTTTATTTTATGCTAAATCATTGTGTTGGCATTCTTAAATGTAAAGTATATTTTGTTTAAAATCAGTGTGTTGATTTGTTTTTTATGTGTTCTAATTTGGTGAAACATTGTAAAAACAAGGCTGTTATCCTTTAGTCTAAGTAGTGGTTTATGTATTTTAATTGAACTGAAATAGCGCATCTGCTAGGTTCAATGGTTACTCAAATAATAAGAAATTCAATGCAAATTCAATCTCCTAAATCAATTGGTATTTTACTTGGTACGCTTTACGGCATATTTATGCGGCTGTTTGTGGAGCTGCTTGATACTTATAATTTAAGTAGCCTTGTATCTATTTCATTTATGTTTTTAGTGCCCGTTGCAATTGGCTATATTCGTATTCATTTTGAATTTAAAAGCTCAAATACATTAACTAAAAGGCAAATGGTGACAATTGCTTGGCAGCCAATTTTTGTTTTTTTACTTGTAAGCGTTATTACACTGCTTGAAGGCAGTATTTGTGTGGCAATGGCTTTGCCTGCCTTTATGCTCTTTGCAAGTATGGGTGGTTTACTGGCAGGCTTTATTAAAAACCGTCAAACAAAAAACGCTAACAGGCCTTTACTTTCAATAGCTTTGCTTCCTGTATTGCTCTCACCTATTGAGGTAAATTATTTACACTTATCAAAAACGTATGAAGTAACCAACTCTATAGTTATTGAAGCGCCTATAAATCGTGTATGGCAGCAGCTTGCAAATGTAAGCACCATAGAGCCACAAGAATTGCCATTTTCGCTTACCCAATTAATAGGTGTACCTAAACCTTTAGAGGCAAATATGAATGCTAAGGGGGTTGGGGCTGTTAGAACGAGTAAATGGCAAAAAGGAGTTACATTTAAAGAAGTGATTACGGATTGGCAGCCAAATAAACAGATGCTTTATAGATTTGAGATAGACCCTGATGCTATTCCCGATGATGCACTCGATAAACACGTAAAACTAGGCGGCGAATACTTTTCACCTCTTTATGGTGGGTATGCGTTAAGTGAAGATAAAAGCGGCAATACGATTTTAACTTTAAAAACGACTGTGCAAGATAATACAAATTTTGGTGTTTATTCGCGAATATGGGGTGAGGTGATTTTTCAAGACTTCCATTATTCACTTTTAACATTAATGAAAAACAGAGCAGAAAAGCCACTTGTCGCAGCTATTTCCCATTATTAACTTAAACCGCTATGGTATTAAAAAACTATTATAAGAGTACTTTATGAAATTATTAACGGCAGCAACGTTATTACTTGCCTCAACAGCGGCTATCGCGCGTCCTGCGCCTTTGGTATCTATACCAACACACGATGCATTTTTTAATAATATAGCTGCGCATTGTGGTAAAGCGTTTGAGGGCAAAGTAAGCGTAGATAACGCAAAAGGCCCAAGCTCATTCGAGAATAAAAAACTAATTATGCATGTACGCAAATGTACTGATAGCGAGCTGCAAGTACCATTTCATGTGGGAGATGATGCATCGCGTACATGGATCATTACTAAAACGGGCAGTGGTTTGAGCTTAAAGCACGATCATCGCCATGAAGATGGCAGCGACGATGTTTCAACTATGTATGGCGGTCATACCCTTGATGCGGGTTTTGCACAAATGCAGTCTTTCCCGGCCGATCAATACTCTAAAGAGTTATTTGTAGCACAAGGGATAGCGCAGTCGGCAGGTAATACATGGCAAATGTATATTTATCCTGAGGTTTTTACGTATCGGTTAATTCGCCAAGGGCGCGAGTTTAAGGTGGACTTTGATTTAACTAAACCAATTACTCCACCAGCAGCGCCGTGGGGCTACGAAAAATAAACTATTTTTCTTTTTTCTCGGGTGCGTCACATTGTAGTAAAACGTTTAATGGTGGTTGATAAGCGCGTGGTTTAGTAGGAAAACGTTCGTACTCTTGCACGCCTTCAAGCACTTTTAACATAAAGGTTCTGCCGCGGCATAATCTGTCTGCGTGGCGCAGTAAAAACATACTTTGATTAGCAAAGTGTTTGTAGTCGTCTGATTGTATTTCTATTTTATAGTTGTCTTCACCAATTTTGGTTTGGTAGTAATGTACTTTGTTATCAAAGTCGTATGACTTTTCTTTTTCGCCCACTTCTGCAAAGGCGCTCCCTATACCAGAAAAGGCTAGCAATGCAGCGCCAACAACTAAATGCGGTGTGTATAAGCCTTTCATAAAAATGTATCCTTTAATTTGCGAACTTAATACCCATTAATAAAGCATTAAGTGCGATGTATTTAAGTTAAGTCTAACACCCAAAAAGAGAATATGTGATGTTCAAACAAATAAAACAACTGTTTGCCGCTTTTGACGAGCAACAGCCAAGCATAGAGCAGCATGATCTAAAAACAGCGGTTGCTGCGCTGCTTATTGAAGTAATGCGTGCTGATTCTAAGCTCGACCATGATGAACAACACACCCTGACTGTAACCTTAAAAAAATACTTTAATTTAACAGAATCGGAAGTTGATGAGCTCACCACTAATGCCGCTGGTAGCTTAGATGGGGCTATTGATTACTTTCAATTTTCTAAGCAGATTAACGATCACTGCAGTGCGGCGCAGCGCATTGAAATAATTGAGCTATTATGGCGATTGGCGTATGCCGATGGAGAGATAGACCCTCAAGAAGAGTATGTAATACGCAAAGTGGCTGGGCTTTTATATGTAGCGCACACCGATTTTATCGCTGCTAAATTAGCAGCGACACAATCGTAAAAATTAGCTTAATTTACTAGCAATAGAAACGAGCTGCTGCGTTAATACGCTAACTTTTTCTGCAGTGGTTGGGTCGCTAATTTTTCCATCTTCGTCAAATACAGTAAATGCTGATGGGATAGCGAGCTGATCGGCAAGTACTAACGAGCCAATCCCACTTAAAATATCGCGTACATGGTTTAAGCCGCGCAAACCACCCAAACCACCTGGTGATGTAGCAAATAACGCCACTACTTTGTTGCGAAATGCGGGGACTGCGCCTTGCTCAGTTCGCGATGCCCAATCAATTGCATTTTTAAGTGCAGCAGTAATTGAGCCGTTGTACTCTGGGCTTGCCAGTAAAATACCATCAGCATTACGCAGTTTATCTTTTAATAGTTGTGCATCGGTAGGTGTGCCTTGCGCTTCAATGTCTTCGCTAAATAATGGCAAATTTAACTCGGCGAGTGTAATTACTTCCACTTCAGCACCTGTTTGCAGAGCAAAACGAGCTGCTTCGTTAATGAGTTTTTGGTTAAAGCTATCTTTACGCAGGCTACCCGCGAGCGCGATAATTTTTGGTGCTGACATGATTAAGACCTTTTATTAGTTGGGTATGACACTAATGTAGCAAATTTTTGCTTGTAGAAAACCCGAATAAACGCAACACTTATGTGCGTATATGCACATAAGTAGAAGGCGGGTAGCGTGGCAATAAAATTTGACGACTGGCAAGACGTAAAAGTTGCCTTTGAAGTGGCAAGGCTAGGTACTTTGACCGCCGCAGCAGAGGCACTAAGTGTGCACCATAGCACAGTGTTGAGGCGCATAAATAACTTAGAGAAAAACTTAAATGTACGGTTATTTCATCGCCATGCGCGCGGATATAAAGTAACCGAAAGCGGGGCAAAATTATTTGAAACCGCACAAGCAATAGATAACTCACTCGAAGGTTTACATAATGCCATTGCCGCAGCCGATAGTGAGCTCAGAGGGAGCTTGTTACTGACTACCGTAAGTGGTTTTATGGATATGCTAAGCAACGTGTGTGAGCAGTTTCAAACATTGCACCCGCAAGTGCAGCTAGAAGTGATTTTAGAGCAAAAGCGCCTAAGGCTTGACCACGGACAAGCTCATATAGCAATACGTGTAGGCCCCAAACCTGATGAAGGCGACTATATAGCGCAGCACTTAGCTAAGCTATCGGCCGGCCTCTATGCTCACAAACGTTATATTGCTAAACACGGCATGCCAAAAACCTTAGATGACTTAAAGCAGCATAATTTTATATCGGGTATTGCGGGATTTAATGCGCGTGTACCGTACTTTAGCTGGGTTGATGAGTTTATTCCTCAGTCGCAAATTAAATTAAGAGTATCAGAAACCTCAGAAGCGGCGCGCGCGGTTATTAAAGGCTTAGGCATAGGGGGGTTGCATCAAAGCGCGATAGAAAATAACCCCGACGTAGTGCCTATATTGCACGACAAATTACATTGGGAGTTTGACTCTTGGTTGGTTACTCACCATTTAGTACACCGCACGGCCAAAGTGCAAGCCTTTGCTGCGTTATTAAAAACCTACTTTAGTAACATGCCACACGTTAAATAGTTTTTTTAACTTTAATGCCTAAGCGTTTGGCAAGCCTAACTAGGTTGGCTCTGTCGAGTTCCAGCACTCTTGCAGTTGCTGCCCAGTTATAATTATGCTGCTTTAGTTGCTCGGTTATAACTGTAAATTGCAAAGATTCAACGGCTTGTTTTAAGGGCTGATGATGAGCAATGTGGGCGGTAATTGGCGTGCTAACGTGCGCGTTGTTGTTTGGTTGTTGGGCTAAATCGCAGTGCTCGCTTGTAATTGTTATTATTGGGTTTTGCCACTGGCTTTGTTTAGCTTTTAATGCGCTGCGGCTAATAACATGTTCAAGCTCGCGTACATTACCAGGCCAACTGTATTGGTTGAGCAATACTTGCGCTTCAGTGCTTAGCTTTAATTGTTTTATACCTAATTTACGGGCAGTTTGTTCAATAAAATAACCAGCCAATAAAGTTATGTCGTGCTCGCGTTTATTAAGTGGCGGCACGGTAATAGGGTAAACACTTAGCCGGTGATATAAATCGGCTCTAAAGCGGCCTTGCGCTACCTCATGTTTTAAATCACGATTAGTGGCTGCTATTACCCTTACATCCACATATTTTGGCGTGTCTTCTCCCACTGTTTGTATTTCACCACTTTGCAACACCCGCAATAATTTGCTTTGCATAGCCAATGGTAGCTCGCCAATTTCGTCTAAAAATAACGTGCCACCATCAGCTAGCTGAAACTTACCTTGGCGGGCATTTTGTGCGCCAGTAAATGAGCCTTTGGCGTGGCCAAAAAACTCACTCTCTGCAAGGTTTTCGGGGAGTGAAGCACAATTTAAGTGAATCAGCGGTTGATCTTTTCGGGCAGAATTTAAGTGAATATTACGCGCTACTAGCTCTTTTCCTACGCCCGTTTCTCCTAACACCAATACACTAAAATTAGAGGCCGCTACGAGTTTTATTTCATTTTTAAGCGTTTGCATTACAGGGCTTTGGCCAATAATTTCGCCGCCATCGCGAGTAAGCGCATCACGCGTTAGCGCTTGTACAAGGGCGTTTGAATGCTGTGCATGGTGTTTGTAATAGGCAAGCTCTAGGGCTGTTTTAAAATGCGCACTGCACAGTGTTTGTAAGGTACTGAGTGTATCTGCGCTAATTCTGCTAAAGGCATTTGCGTTTAAGCTATCGAATGTAAGCACGCCTAGCAAAGTGCTTTTATCGTAAAGGGGTAAGCCTAAGCAAGCATGCACAGGAATATCGCCCGTTTTGGCCAGCAGTAGGCCGTCGTATGGGTCGGGCAGGGGGCAGTCGTGTGCAAACTGTAATGCGTGGCTTGCACTACAAATGGCCGCTAATCGTGGGTGCTCTGCTATTTTAAAGCGCCTGCCAAGGCTGTCGGGCATCAGACCTTTGATGGCTAAGGGTTTAAGTTGCTCGCCCTGCACGACAAGTAATGCGCTGGCATCGCTAGGTATTACACGTTCAACCGTTGCCAATAATTGATCAAAGCTGTGCTCGTGCAGCGTGCTTTGGGCAAGCTCTAAAGCCACTTGGGTAAGGTTGAATTGCTGGTTCATGTCAAAATGACCTATTCGTGTTTTTATGATTTAAATTAGAGTGTGTCATAAAGACTCAATTTGTAAAGTGTTTATATTTAACTTGCTGAATATTAATGTTTTATTTTATTGGCACGTTATGTGTAATAGCTAAGTGACGTTAATGGTTACTGAGGTAGTTATGAACACACTTACACTAAATAATGTAAACAACCAGGTTGAGTTAGGCGCATTTTTTAGAACGCTATTATTTACTGCTAATACAGTATTAGGGCTTAGCGGTATTTGTATGGTTGTGAGCATTTTAATTAGTTACCCGTACGCAGAGCACTTTTCGATGCAGGTACAAATATCAGCGCATATTAGTACGATTGTAGTGGCAGCTATTTTAAAAGTTAGTTATGTGCTGCGTTGTGTTGCTCAACATGGTTTAGGGCAGGAAGTACGCTAATGCGCCCACTAAATTTAACAGAGCCAATGCCAGCGCACATAGCTATTCATCACGTAACAAAATGGCCGTTATGGATGCTTGCATTTAGACCCTACTTTTTAGCAGGCGGTTTGCTGGCATTTTTATCGATAGGGTATTGGTTACTTATTTTAACGGGCTATGCTAGTTGGCACTTAACCATGCCAGCCACACTTTGGCACGCGCACGAAATGCTATTTGGCTTTGCAGGAGTGGTAGCAGTCGGTTTTTTACTTACGGCGGCACAAACTTGGACAGGCGTTGAAAGTATAAGTGGCAAAGCACTTATGCTACTTACTTTTGTATGGATAAGTGCTCGTTTAGCATTTTTTATAAAGCTGGCTGATTTTGCTAATGCTAATTTATGGCTTGTTACTTTGCTACAGCTAGCATGGTGGCTTGGGGCAATTACGGCACTGGCTAATATGCTATTAACAGCACGCAGTAAAAATAATTACCCGTTTTTAGTTATTTTAAGCGTGTTGTGCGCCCTTAATACTCTTTATTTACTACTTGTTTTAAATAACAACATGCGGCTTGCATTAGCTGTGGTTGACACTGCGGTACTGGTTGTCAGTTTACTGGTCGGCATTGTAGCAGGGCGGGTTATTCCTTTTTTTACTGCTAAAGGCCTAGCGCTTAGCGAGCAAGTACACACTTCTAAAATTGATAAAGCAATGCTGTATTTATCAATATTGGCAATTACTTTATTTTTTATCAGTAAATTATTTTTAAGCTCAATTAGCCCTGCATTCATTGTTGCAATAGTGGCTGCGCTTCACTTAATTCGCGCAAAACTTTGGTGGCATGCAAACGTGCTAAAAGTGCCTTTATTATGGTCTTTGCATTTTTCTTATTTTGCTTTAGGTGTTGGCTTAATGATGATTGCAATGAGCTTTTACACAAGCGAAGTACATTTTAAAGATGCGCTCCACCTTATCACTATTGGCACAATAGGGATGATGATTTTAGCCATGATGACCCGTGTATCGCTAGGGCATACAGGGCGTACGCTTAATACACCTAAATATATATCTGTTGCTTTTGCGTTTGTGCTGGTGGCAGCTATTACTCGCTCCATACTCCCCTTAATTATTGCGCCACACTTTGCTTGGCAGATCAGTGCCTTGCTGTGGTTAGTGGCTTTTTTGTTATTTTTAATTTACTGCACACCTATATTAACGCGCCGTCGTGTTGATGGGCGCCGTGGTTAGTTTACCTACAGGACTACATTATGTTATCTGATAAAACCATTGAGATTGTTAAAAGCACTGTTCCGTTATTAACGCAAGCCGGCACGGTTGTGACCGATCATTTTTATAAGCGACTATTTAGCCATAACCCAGAGCTTAAAAATATTTTTAATATGACCAACCAAAACACCGGGCGCCAGCAATTTGCTTTGTTTAACGCCTTAGCGGCATACGCCCAAAACATTGATAACTTAGCGGTGTTAAAAGAGGCATTAGCGCGCATTAACCATAAACACACCAGTTTAAATATTTTACCAGAGCACTACCCCATTGTTGGTGCTCACTTAATTGGCACCTTAAAAGAGCTAATACCAGAGCAGTTTACACCAGATGTAGAATACGCATGGCGTGAAGCTTACGCACTGCTTGCTGATATTTGTATTACCGAAGAAGCGGCTTTATATGAGCACAGTAAAAATAAACACGGCGGATGGGCGGGCACGCGCCAATTTGAAATAACCAACAAACAGGCTGAATCAGCACTCGTCACAAGTTTTACACTAACGCCTATAGATGGCAAAGCGGTGATTACCCATAAACCTGGCCAATATTTAGGGGTTAAAGTTAAACCAGCGGGCGCTGAATATGAAGAGATTCGCCAGTATTCTATTTCACAAAAAGCCAATGGTAAAAACTACCGTATTAGCGTTAAAAAAGAGCTACAGCCAAAGCCTGGCATGGTGTCTAATTATTTACACTCACTAGCTCAAGGCGACGTAGTTGAACTGTACCCGCCTGCAGGAGATTTCTTTTTACGAAATAGTAAAAAACCAGCGGTACTTATTTCAGCAGGTGTAGGGCAAACCCCAATGCTTGCGATGCTCGAAACGCTATTAAGCGATAACTCTAAGCAAAATATTATGTATTTACATGCGTGCGAAAATACGCAGCAGCACTCGTTTGCACACTATTTAAATGAATTAAGTGCGGCTTATAACAGCTTGCAAACTATTACGTGGTTTAATCAAAGTAGTGAAGGGGCTGATTTTACAGGGTTAATGGACTTAACTGCCATAAAAGCACAGTTACCTCTTACATATGGCGATTTTTACTTATGCGGCCCCGCTGTGTTTATGGCGTTTGTGAAAAGCCAGTTACTGGCACTAGGTGTTAAAAACGAGCATATTCATTACGAAGTGTTTGGTCCGCATCAAGACTTATAAACCAAGTGAAAAATGATAAAGGCACACAGCATAAATGCTGTGTGCCTTTTTAATAGTATTTTATCGTGCTTTACAATTTACGTTTTTAAGCTCAATAGATATATCTTTTTTAGGATAATAAAGCACGCACTGCTTGTCGATTATTTGTAAAACAAACTTTTCTGGCTTGATATTATGCGCGCCCATTATGGGCATACCATTTGAGTCTTTACTATTTCCATGGCTTAGTAATAGTTCGCTGCGTTTAGTAAAAACGGTGTCGGCCAGCGTAACTAGTGTGCCGCCCTTTGCTTTTATAATCGCTTGCTGGAGCGTGGCTATAACGCCTGGGTTTACCTCGGTTAGTAGTGCAGGCTTAGCAGTGGCATTACTCATACTGTTACAGCCTCCAATAAATAATAAGGTTAATATTGCCAGTAGTTTAGCCATTACTTATCCTTATTTAACGTAGGCCAGGTTAAATCCATATTGCCACGGTTAACGTTATTAGGTGCGTTTAAAGGTAATAGCTGCTTGCTATCGCCAGCAGCGCTTTGTACTTGCGTTTTAATACTTGCAGAGGCGGTGCTAACAGGGCACGTGCCGTTATTATCAATATGATAAAGCGCAGTAGAGAGTATCCCCTCGTTTGGATCGCCTAGTTGATTATCAAAGTCGTCACTGACTACACAGCCTTTTACATCAGCATCAAACTGTGGTGTAGGCGTTGGCGTAAAGCCTGCTGCATATTCACCAAACCCTTTACTGTTAATACCGCTAAATTGAATGGTGTAATAGGTGGTGCCACAGTTATGTGTTGGGGTAAAACCGTATGGTTTACCGCAGGTTGTGTCGCCAATGAGCACTACCTCGGCGTCAATGCCTTTTAAGCCATTAATAAAGGCTTCTGAGGCTGAACACGTACCCGATGTACTAAGCACATACACCTTAGATAGGTTTAAATCGGGGAGGTTTTCGCCAGTGCTAAAAAAAGTTGAGTAATCAATTTCTTCATCTATAAACGGAAAAGGCGACTCTACCGGTTGTTTATCGTTTTGCTGAGTTTGGTAATAAATACGGTTTTGAATGTTGGCGCTGCCCGCCACCATGTAAGCCAGCTGCGAAGAAAGCGCTAATAAACCGCCTCCGTTATATCTAAAGTCGATAACAAGCTCTTCCACGTTATCGGTTTTAAATTTATTAACGGCAGCAATTAAGCCTTCTTGGGCAATACCTATATGGCTATTAAACTGCATGTACCCTACGCTAGTGCCATTTGTTGTGGTAATGGTTTTTACGTTTTGAACCGGTGTTTGCTCTATGTTGCCGGCAGTTACGTTAAAGGTTTTTTCAGCGCCATCGTTACTGCGCACCACGATGGTGTGCGAGTCGCCATTAGTGGGGCTAAATAATCCTTCGTTTAAGGTATCTACGCCTGCTTGTGTGCTGGTATTAATGCTTACGCCATCAACTTCAAGTACGGTATCGCCACGTTGAAAACCAATTTGGCTTGCTGGTGAGTCGTCTTCTAGGTAGGCAACACGTAAAATTCTATCAGCTGGGTCGCCAATAAATGCCCAATTTATACCATAGCCTGAGGTTACACCTGATTGCGCTTCTTGAAAGTAGTCCTCAGAAGGCTCTGAAAAATGAAAATTATCTTTTTTATCACCAGAGTCGGTTAGTTCTTCGGTTTTTAGTTGGGCAAAATAATCGGCCACTGTAGCAAAGTTTTCAGGGTCGTTATCGGCTATTTCATCATACCAAAGGTAGGTTTCGTCGCTCCACGAGCGAAGCCAAAGCTTTTCGTAAAGGGCCGAACCGGCTTGGTCAGGGTAGGGCTCATTATTATTAAACGGATCGTTACCTGTGCGTGGGTTTTCGCAAAAGTTTTTTAACTCATCCGATGGCTCAAATACACCTGCCGTCCAAGTTGGGGCTGTGCTTGCAGGAGGTGTGACGACAGGGTCGGGCGTTTCATTCATGCTGCTACCACCGCCACAGCCCACAAGCGTTAGGCTTGAAAGTGCAGCAATAATAGCGAGTGTTGCTTTATTATTTTTAAACATACAAAACTACTTTTTGTAAATAAGTTGTTTAAAATACTACAACACCCGCCCATTTATTCAACGTATTAGCCCCTAAATTATGTAAATGAGTGTATACATTTAGGTGTACTACAGCTTACTTGCGCTGCTTTTATCTGCAAATGCTTGTTTTTGCCAGGCATCAAATAGTTTTTGTTGTTTAGCTGATATTTTTAAGCCGTATGTTTTTTGCATATAGGCGTAGGTGTCGGCAATGCGCTTACGGGCATAAAAAGGAGGCTCTACAACGCGTTGTTTAAAGTTAACCTTTACTTGGCAGCGGCCATATTGGGTGGCGTTTTCGCTAAGCATACCAAAGCTATAGTTAGAGCGATCTGCGTTAATTTCGCCAATAGCAGGGGCTAAATTGTTTATATCGGCTTCCATTTTTCTAAATTTAGCACTGACCTTGCGACAGTTTTTACGACCACCGTTTTGCCAGCATTGTAACTGGTGACCAAATTCCCACGCCGGCACTATATGCTCCCACTCTATACGCAGTGCACGTACATTAACCTTGCCAGAGGAAGTTAACGTATTACGCGGAATATAACCACAGTTGCTAGGGTCGGGGATTAGCTTTTTACCTTGTTTTTTAATGTCGCAGCCGCAGTAAAGGCTTTTGGCGTTTTTGGGTAGGGTTTTAATTAAGTGCCTTTTAGCCGTTGAAAAACGGGTAAATTCTTCACTCGATGCAGAAAAACAAATACAACAAGCCACAAAGGCCAAAATAAATTTAAGCATATCCATCACATACGTGAACTACAGGAGGCGCTAGTCTAAAGTTTTGCTGCTAAAAGATAAAGCCTGAACAAATTTTAATCCGCAATGCTTAGTACACTCTATACTGATATAAAAAATAGCGAGGAGATGACTATGCTAGGTGCTTTTTCAATAAGTTTAACAGTTAAAGATATTAGAGCCTCAAAAGCGTTTTACGAAAAGTTGGGCTTTAGCGAGTTTGCAGGTGAGATAGAGCAAAACTGGCTAGTGATGAAAAACGGTGAGCATTTAATTGGCTTGTTCTCGGGTATGTTTGATAAAAACATGCTGACCTTCAATCCTGGCTGGGATCAAAACGCACAAACCGTTACAGAGTTTAAGGATGTTGATGCGCTTAGCGAATATTTTCAAAACGCTCATATCCAGGTTGAACCTGTGGGTGATAAAAGTTTTATTATTACCGACCCAGACGGCAACCCTATTTTGATTGACCAACACGTGTAAGTTTTTTTAGCCTAACGTTTTGTATTAATAAAATAATACCGCACAAACAAAATAGTACGCTGGTGGCTGCAAAACTGATGAGAAGCGGGTTGTTAAAATCTTCTCGCTCGTCGTAATCCATTATGTGTAGCATCCAAAAAAAGTCGAATATGCGCCATAGTGTGCTGCGAACGGTGATAACTTTGCCGTTAATTGCATTTAAATACAGCGTGGTATTAAAGGTGTCGTTAAATTGTACTTGCCACACATTTGTTTTGTATCCCACCTCTCGAGTGCCTTGTTTTAAAAGCGTTGTGCTAATTGGCTTAGCGTCGATGATTAAATGCGCTTGTGCATTAGCGGTAATTTGTATTTTAGTAGGTGGCTGAAAAGGGCGCCCCGTTAAACCATTAAAGCTTTGCTGCTCGCCACTATTAATAACAGTAATAAGCGGGGTCGTTAAAAAGTGCTCAAACACTATTTGCGTGGGGTTAGGCACTTGGGCAGTAATATTATCGAGTGATGTGGGGTAATCTGCCTGAGTAAATGGGTTTGTAAGTATGCGCTTAGCAAGGTGCTTACCGTGTACGTATTCAAGTGGTATCGCGCTCATTACTAAGCCGCCTAAAAGCCAAGCTAAAATTTGTAAGGCAAGTAAATAGCCTAGCCACTTATGTAGTTTTCGAGCGCGCTTAAATAGTTGTTTTTTCATTTTTGCTTCTTATTATTTTTAGCGTTAGTGTATTACAGCAGCCCATGCTTTTACTGCGGCATTTTGTCGCAGTTATTCATAAGCTTACTCTAACTTTATAAAAATAATAAAAAGGAGCGGTAAAAAATCAGTGAGGCTGTGTTTAATGCTCACGTAAGGCATTTATTAGCCCTTGTTTGCTCATTTTTGAGCGGCCGCTAATGCCGAGCTCTTTAGCTTTATTGTACAGCTGCTTTTTAGTGCGCAGCTCATACTTTGAGGCTTTGCCGCCTTTGACAGCGGTTTTATGAGTATTGCTATTAGCAATGCGCGCGGCTTTTTGTTTGCTCATGCCTTCATCTCGAAGCGCATCGTACTGATCGTCGTTTTTAATTTGCGGGCCATGATCTACCATAATTGTCCTCCTGAAGCGTTTAATTACACAGTGTGTGTATAACTTTCATACATAAACGGTAAAATTAAGCGTAACTAGCCTAACCCGTTTTATAAGGCAAATTAGGTGCCAATGGCGTTTAAACAGGTATTTTCTATGAATAAAGCCATGTTTAGCGCTTTGTTGATTTGGTATAAAAGTAAAACTGCGTTAAAGTTTGCGATGAAACTATAAGAGGGTAAAAAGCAGACAATGTCGGAAATTCAATTTTTAAATGTAGATCTAGAGCTTGAGTCTAAACAAGATATTAGCGCCCTAGTGGCAGACTTAAAGAAAAACGCGATGGTTTTGCATTATGACAAAGACGAATATCGTCAATTGGCGCGTATTGAAGCCTCAGGTGATATAACCACGCCAGACAAAGCAATCAACCACTTATGTGAATTAATAGAGTCGTGTTCACGTAATGCGCTTAAACAGTGGCTAAGCTGTTCGCGCAGAACGTTTGATATAGGCTTTGAGTCGGGCACGTCACCTAAGTGTTTTAACCAAGCTCTACATGCAGATACATTGCTACGTATATCTGCCATTGGCGCTGGTATGGAAATAACGATTTACCCTATCGAAAAGTAGCCATAGTTAATTATTTGCGCTCGACAACCGCTGCGGTCATTTTTGATACGCAGCAAAGCTCGCCGCGGCTATTGGTTATTTTTATTTCCCATACAGAACTGCGCTTACCAATATGAAATGCACGAGTAACGGCGGTTAAAGTGCCATTTCGAGAAGCCTTTAAGTGGCTGGCGCTAATTTCCTGTCCAACACAATAAAATTTTGTAAAGTCCACGACAAAGTTAGCGGCGTAGCTTGCTACGGTTTCGGCAAGTACCACATTTGCGCCACCATGTACCATACCAATAGGATTATGATGCTCAGGAATAGCAGGCATGGTAGCCACCAGGTAATCATCTCCTATTTCGGTTATTTCTATGCCCATGGTTTTCATTAGCGTGCCTTGGCCGTTTATTCCCTCATCTAACTGTTTGCAAAGCTCTAATGTGATGGGTTGATGCCAAATACTCATAATTACTCCTTTATATTGAAAGCAAATTTATAGCACTTTAAATACTGAACGTCTGTAATTACCTAAAATTTATCCAAGTGCGGTGTATTTAGCTATTTTAAAGCACAATTTAAATTTGCGATTTTTATTTAACTGTATATACTCACAGTTAAATGTACTGTATGGAAAACCAGTTGTATGCGACCATTAACTAAACGCCAAGCTCAAATACTCGAACTAATAAAAGTTTTTATTAAAGACACTGGTATGCCTCCTACACGTGCCGAAATTGCGCAAACACTCGGTTTTAAAAGTGCCAATGCCGCAGAAGAGCACTTAAAAGCGCTTGCCAAAAAAGGTGTTATTAAAATGAAACCAGGCGCAAGCCGTGGTATTCAATTGGTTGAAGAAGAGGAGCCTGAGCAACTAGGTCTACCATTAATAGGTAGAGTTGCAGCGGGTTCGCCTATTTTGGCGCAAGAACATGTTGAGAGTCACTGTAAAATAGACCCACTTATGTTTAAACCAGCCGCCGACTTTTTATTGCGTGTTAACGGCATGAGTATGAAAGATATAGGTATTATGGATGGTGACTTGCTTGCCGTACACCGTACTCAAACAGCAGAAAACGGCCAAGTTGTGGTTGCACGAGTAGATGAAGACGTAACCGTAAAACGCCTAGAAAAAGCAGGCCGAAAAGTATTATTACACGCCGAAAACGAAGAGTTTACGCCAATTGAAGTAGACCTTGAAAACGAATCTTTTAATATTGAAGGGTTAGCCGTTGGCGTAATAAGAAATGCCGACTGGATGTAATTTTTAACTATTTTTAAGTAATATTTATAAATGCGCACTTTTTAGTGTGCATTTTTGTTTTAAAAACAAATCTTCCACCATCTCAAAGCGCCCTAAAATTATTTAGGCTGTAAACTTTTTTTCACTCATACTTTTACCTTCCTAAGCGTGTTACATCCCTTAATTTTGCTCGTGTCTTGGCTGTTAAATAACAATTTAATACGCCGTCATTTAGTCAATCTTAAAATATCACTTGATTGTTTTTTATACTAAAACTTGCTTGTTGTACGTTTTTTAGCTAATCATTAATGTGCTGGACTAACAATAACTCACAGCTTTTTAGTTATGAGAACACACAATATACACAAACCTTTTGTTGTCCTAGCGATACCAATTAAAAATAAGATTGGTTAAAAAATAAAAATAACGAATTGGCGTTTAAGCCGTATGCCTCTTCGCTTTGCATTCGCAATAGCATCAAAGGAGCCGTCACATGGGTAAACTGACCTCTACCTTGTGGCTTGTGTTGATTATGTTCCCGCAGCAAGTGCTGGCTAATAGCCAATACAATATGCGCAAGGGCGTAACCGATATAAGTAATAATGTATATCAGCTACACATGACCATATTTTTAATATGTTGTGTGATTGGGGTGATAGTGTTCGCAATAATGTTTTGGGCACTGATTCATCACCGTAAATCTAAAGGGGCAGTTCCTGCCCAATTTCATGAAAGTACCAAAGTAGAAATTCTTTGGACTGCCATTCCGTTTGTTATTTTAATTGCCATGGCAATCCCTGCCACTAAAACCCTCATTGCGATGGAAGATGCCAGTAAGGCCGACTTAACCATTAAAATTACAGGGTCACAGTGGAAGTGGCATTATGAATATATGGGCGAAGACGTAGAGTTTTACTCTATTTTATCTACCCCTCAAGACGAAATAGCCAACCTTGCTAATAAAAACCCCAATTACTTACTTGAGGTTGATAAACCTTTAGTACTGCCAATTAATCAAAAGGTGCGTTTTTTAATGACCTCTGATGATGTTATCCACTCTTGGTGGGTACCCGATTTTGCCGTTAAAAAAGATGCCAACCCGGGGTTTATCAACGAAACGTGGACCAACATTAACGAAGAAGGTATTTACCGAGGACAGTGTGCAGAGCTGTGCGGTAAAGATCATGGTTTTATGCCCGTGGTGGTTGAAGCTAAATCGCAAGAGGACTTTAACGCATGGCTTGCAGATGCTAAGCAAGCTAAGCAAAAAGCCGCACTTGCTGATGCAGCATTGCTTGAGACAACAATTCCTAAAGAAGAGCTAATGACACTAGGTGAGCAAGTGTATATGGCAAGTTGCGCTGCGTGTCATCAACCTACAGGTATGGGCTTACCGGGCGTATTTCCTGCGTTAAAAGGCAGTCCCATTGTTTTGGGTGATATAAAAGATCACATTGATGTAGTGATTCATGGCCGCCCAGGAACTGCAATGCAGGCATTTGCAAAGCAACTCTCAATTAAACAACTTGCAGCGGTAATTACCTATAAACGTAATGCGTGGGGTAATGAAACGGGTGATGTCATCCAACCTAGTGAAATTCAGGCAGCACTTGATGCGGAGGCGAACTAATGAGTAGCATAGTAGAACAACCTAACGCCAATGACGCTCACCACGGCCATCACCCAGCCAAAGGTTTTAAACGTTGGTTATACACAACAAACCATAAAGATATTGGCAGCATGTACTTAATTTTTTCGCTGACTATGTTTTTAATTGGTGGTGCAATGGCCATGGTTATTCGGGCTGAGTTATTTCAGCCAGGATTACAATTGGTAGACCCACACTTTTTTAACCAAATGACCACAGTACACGGTTTAATTATGGTGTTTGGTGCTGTAATGCCAGCCTTTACGGGACTTGCTAACTGGATGGTACCGCTTATGATTGGCGCGCCAGATATGGCACTGCCCAGAATGAACAACTGGAGCTTTTGGATTTTACCCTTCGCTTTTTTAATTTTATTGGCCTCGTTATTAATGCCTGGAGGCGGCCCCGCATTTGGCTGGACGTTCTATGCGCCGCTTTCAACAACGTACAGTAACGACAACACCGCAATGTTTGTGTTTGCAGTGCACATTATGGGGATTAGCTCAATTATGGGCGCAATAAACGTTATTGTGACCATTGTTAATTTACGTGCCCCAGGCATGACATGGATGAAGCTACCATTATTCGTTTGGACATGGCTAATAACCGCATTTTTATTAATTGCTGTTATGCCCGTACTGGCCGGAGCGGTCACTATGGTGCTCACCGATAAATACTTTGGAACCAGCTTTTTTGATGCGGCAGGCGGCGGCGATCCGGTGATGTTTCAGCACATATTTTGGTTTTTTGGCCATCCCGAAGTGTACATCATGATTTTACCCGCCTTTGGTATTATTTCGACCATAGTGCCTACATTCTCACGTAAAAAACTATTTGGTTATGCTTCAATGGTTTACGCAACCTCCTCTATTGCATTACTGAGCTTTATAGTGTGGGCGCATCATATGTTTACGACCGGTATGCCGGTTGCTGGCGAGCTATTTTTTATGTACGCGACCATGCTGATATCAGTGCCTACAGGGGTAAAAGTATTTAACTGGGTAGCCACTATGTGGCGAGGGTCAATAAGTTTTGAAGTGCCCATGCTATTTAGTATTGCCTTTATTGTGCTGTTTACTCTAGGGGGCTTTTCGGGGCTGATGTTGGCTATAACCCCTGCTGATTTTCAGTATCACGATACTTACTTTGTGGTGGCGCACTTTCATTACGTGTTAGTTACGGGGGCAATATTTTCGATTATGGCGGGGGCTTATTATTGGCTGCCTAAGTGGATGGGCAACATGTACAACATTGCCTTGGCTAAGTGGCACTTTTGGTTGTCGCTGGTAAGCGTAAATGTATTGTTTTTCCCTATGCATTTTGTAGGGCTGGCAGGCATGCCGCGCCGTATTCCCGATTACGCCCTGCAGTTTGCTGATTTTAACGCAATCATAAGCATAGGTGGGTTTGCCTTTGGTTTATCGCAGTTACTCTTTGTGGCGGTGGTAATTAAATGTGCCCGAGGGGGCGATAAAGTCCCTGCAAAAGTATGGGATGGTGCTGAAGGTTTAGAGTGGGAAGTGGACTCTCCTGCGCCGTATCATACTTTTTCTACGCCGCCGGAAATTAAATAATGACACATGCACCGCTATTAAAGCGCCTAATTCTTATTTGTATAGGTATGTTTGCTTTTGCATTTGCCTTAGTGCCCTTATATGACGTGTTTTGCGACATAACTGGGCTTAATGGCAAGCCGTCGCTTGAGCAAGCTAAACAAAGTACACAGGTTGCACAAAATCGAGAAATAGGTGTGAGCTTTACAACCCATGCGCAAAGTGGTGCGCCGTTTATTGTTAAATCTAAAGAATACAGTGTTGATGTGAAACCAGGTGCCATGCGTGAGGTGATATTTAGCGCAAAAAACACCAGTGATATTGATAAAGTAATGCAAGCGGTGCCTTCTGTATCGCCCGGAAAGGCAGCCAAGTACTTACATAAAATAGCGTGCTTTTGCTTTGATCAACAACCCCTAAAAGCGGGTGAAGAACTTGAGTTTAAGCTGCTGTTTTATGTTGATACTGCACTGCCGAGCGATGTAGAAGAGCTAACTTTATCGTACACCGTATTTGATATTAGTGAGCAGCTAGTAGCAAGTAATAACTAGCCTGCATGTCTAGTGTAAAACTAGGAGCAAGTAACATGAATCAAGATTATGAAAACTACTACGTACCCGAGCAAAGTCCTTGGCCCATAGTGGGCGCGGTGGCGTTATTTTTTATTGCAGTGGGTGCGGCTTTAACAGTCATGAACTTAGAAAGTGAAGGGGGCAGCGGTGTGTACCTGCTATATGCAGGCATTGCAGTGCTGCTGTATATGATTTTTAGCTGGTTTAAAAATGTAATTAGCGAGTCTGATCAGGGCTTATATTCAGCGCAAATGGACCGCTCATTTCGACAAGGCATGAGCTGGTTTATATTCTCTGAAGTTATGTTTTTTATGGCCTTTTTTGGCGCATTATTTTACGCCCGCATATTGTCGGTGCCTTGGCTTGGCGGCGCTGGGAATAATGCGATGACCAACGAGGTGCTTTGGCCGACCTTTGAGGCCGTATGGCCACTACTAACCACACCCGCAGGTGAAACTACGCAAGCTATGGGGTGGCAAGGCTTACCCCTTATTAATACGCTTATTTTATTAGCGTCTTCGGTTACTTTGCATTTTGCTCACGTAGCCATTGAAAACAATAAACGTAAACCACTAAAGGTGATGCTAGGGGCAACCATTTTATTGGGTGTGTGCTTTTTAGCATTGCAGGTGGAAGAATATATTTATGCCTACAACGACTTAAACTTAACATTAGATGCAGGCATTTACGGGAATACATTCTTTTTGCTGACAGGTTTTCATGGCATGCATGTGACCCTTGGCGCCATCATTTTGTTTGTTGTTTTTGTGCGTATTTTAAAAGGCCACTTTACGAAAGATAAACATTTTGCGTTTCAAGCAGCGGCTTGGTATTGGCATTTTGTTGATGTGGTGTGGCTGTGTTTATTTGTTTTTGTGTATGTGTTGTAACGGCTAATGGCGAGTGATTAGCCTTTATAAAACCAAGTTTTACAGCGGCTATCACCATCACCAAAACCACCACAGAAAACAGCACGCGACGGCCTAAAAAATGCGACATAGGCCGACCGCCAGATTTATCGGTCACCATAATAAATAACGCTCTAAACAAGTTGAAAAGTATAAATAGTAACAGCAGCACAATAATAATTTTAATAATCACTGGGTTGACCCTTTATGCAGTTAATTTTAAGGCGTAAACAAAAGCTTAGCTCATTTATCGCACTTTGCGTTGTGGTAGCTGTGGTGCTGGTATGTGTACGTTTAGGGTATTGGCAATTAGCAAGGGCTGAGCAAAAGCAGCAACAGCTAACAGCTATAGCTAACATGCAAACCCAAGGCGTAATGAGCTGGCAGCAATTACAGGCAATGCCTTCAAAGTGGAATAAAACAGGTGTAGTGGTTGAGCTTGTCGGAAAAATAATAAATCAACAATACTGGCTTTTAGATAACCAAGTTTACCAAGGGCAAGTCGGTTACGATTTATTGGTTTTATTTAAGCCAAGCCAAGCAAGTGGCGCTTTACTCGTTAATTTAGGGTGGGTAAAAGCGCCTATTTCACGCAGCGAACTACCTAACATTCAACTTCCTAAACGTAATATTACGCTTAAAGCGCAGATAAAAGAGCAAAATTTAACGAGCTTTAACTTACAAACCAATTCGACAAAACAAGACCTTCAAAAACGAATTCAAGCAATAGATTTAAAAAAGCTAAGTGAGCAGAGTAATCAATCGTTATTTAATTTTATGGCTTATCGTCAAGGTGCTGGAGATGCGCTAGCTATACCGCATTATAAAGCGGTGGTGATGAGTCCGCAAAAGCACCAAGCGTATGCAGTGCAATGGTTTTTAATAGCCTTAGCCTGTGTAGTGGTGGCCATTTTTGCCAGTAAAAAGAGGACTAACAATGAAAAATAACCCCTTAGTTTTGTTTGTTGTATGTTGCGCTGTACCGCTAGTACTTGCATACGGTGCGCTAAAACTAGACTGGTTGCCGAGCGCCATTACCAATAATGGCGAGTTTTTACAGCACGAAGTAAAGCTTGAAAACTGGCAGCAACATAACCCTAAGCAATGGACAATTGCGCTTAATTACTCCAATAAATGTAATGCTTCGTGCAATGAGCAGCTCAATGCACTTGATAACTTATATATCGCCTTAGGAAAAAATCAGGGCAAGGTTGATATGGCTGTAATGGGGGCGCCTAAAGTTAAAAACATTCCTTGGAAAACCTTTAACGCGCAACAAAATTTGCAGCCCGCTAGCCTGTATTTAATCGATCATATGGGTTTAGTGGTGCTTGAGTATCCGTTTAAAGAGCAGCCACAAGAAAACCGTTTAGTGCAAAAAGGTTTATTAAAAGATTTAAAAAAACTACTTAACTATTCTCGTTCAAGCTAATTAATAGCGCATTGTTAATGGGAGATTCCTATGTATAAAAATTATAAAAACTGGGTACTTGCAACGGGTTTACTTGCGCTGTTAGTGGTAGGGCTAGGTGCTTATACACGTTTAAGTGACGCAGGTCTTGGTTGTCCTGATTGGCCCGGTTGCTATGGCTTTTTAACTGTACCAAAGCATGAAGCCGATATCGCACTGGCTACCCAAAGTTATCCAGATATGATGTTTGAAACCGCCAAAGCGTGGAAAGAAATGATCCACCGTTACTTTGCAGGCGCGCTGGGATTGCTTATTTTAGCGCTATTTGTGTTGGCTTTTGTAAAGCGCCATTACTCAAACACGCCGGTTAAATTACCGCTAGCCTTATTATTGTTAGTTATATTTCAGGCTGCGCTGGGTATGTGGACCGTTACTATGAACTTGCAACCGCTCATTGTGATGGGGCATTTGCTGGGGGGATTTAGTATTTTATCGCTAATCACTCTTTTATACCTGCGTTTAACTACTAAACCCATAGAGGGCGGAGATAGTAGCGCTAAAGGCTATTTTTCATTGAGCTTAGTTGCATTGGCTGTGTTGGTTATTCAAATTGCATTAGGTGGGTGGCTTGCAGCAAATTATGCGGCGCCACACTGTAATGGCCTACCGCTGTGTAGTTATGCGCAGCCATTTTCACTCAGTAGTGTGTTTCAGCTGCCGCTTGAGCACAGTAATTATGAGTACGGAGTGCTATCGCAACAGGCGCGTATGTCTATTCATTTACTACACAGAATTTGGGCGCTAGTTACATGTATTGTGTTGGCGCTAATTATGTGGCGTATATACAGTCAGGCGCAATCTGCAAAAATAAAACACTGTACTGTCAGCGTGCTTGTTGCGCTACTTTGCCAAATTAGTTTGGGGCTTGCGGTGGTGCATTGGCACTTTCCGCTTGGAGTGGCGCTGGCGCACAATTTAATGGCAGCTATCTTGTTATTGACTATGGTTAGGTTGTGTTACTACCTAAAAGCACGCACTTAAAGGGGAATAATTATGGCACTCACACTCGACAAAAAAGAACTACAGGTTATTAGCGCACACCCTTTTATTCAACGTGCTTATAATTTACTGCAAGATTACTTAGCTATTAGCAAGTTTAAAGTAGTGGCTATGTTGGTACTTACTGCCTGGGTTGGCTTGGCACTGGCGCCTGATGTAGGGCGAGGCATTGCAGTACAATTTATTAGTTTATTAGGCATTGGTTTGCTCTCTGGCGCTGCGGCGGTAATAAATCATGTTGTTGATAGCGAAATAGATACAAAAATGGCGCGTACACGCCACCGCCCTGTAGCCAAAGGCCGGCTTAGTAAAACCCATGCGCTAAGCTTTGCAGGCGTGATAGGGGTTGCTGGTTTTATAATGCTAATGCTTTGGGCAAACACCCTAACAGCCGTACTTACTTTGTTTGCATTAGTTGGGTATGCTTTTATTTATACCTCTTTTTTAAAGCGTGCCACACCGCAAAACATTGTGATTGGTGGCTTGGCTGGGGCAATGCCTCCTTTATTGGGCTGGGTTTCTGAAACCAATCAAATGGCAGCCGCGCCATGGTTACTAGTAATGATTATATTTACGTGGACCCCACCGCATTTTTGGGCACTGGCAATAGCACGCAAAAGCGATTACGAACGCGCTAAAATTCCTATGTTGCCAGTGACTCACGGTATCGACTTTTGTAAAACTTGTGTTGTGGCTTACACCATATTACTGGCACTTGTATGCGTATTACCTTATTTAATTGGTATGTCGGGCGATATTTATCTAGTAGGCGCATGTGTGCTCAATGCACTCTTTTTGTATAAAGCAGTTAAGCTTAAATTAGCCCCGAGCGATGACACCGCAATGGACTTATTTCGCTTTTCAATTGTGCATTTAATGGTACTCTTCGTGATCTTATTTATAGATAAATGGCTCCCTTTATGAAGCAGTTACGGATTAGCTTAGTTGTAATTTTTTCGTTTTTATTAGTCGCTTGCTCAGAGCAAAATAGTGCACCCGATGTGCAAGCCTTAGTGTATGAGCAAGCAAAGCCTCTTTCTGATTTTACTCTTAACGACCAAAACGGTGAGTTAGTCACCAAAGCGCAATTTTTGGGGCAGTGGAACTTAGTGTTTTTAGGCTATACCAGTTGTCCAGATATTTGCCCATTAACGCTTGCTAAACTAAACAGCGTGTATAAAAAGTTACATAACGAATACCCACTGCAAATTTGGTTTATGTCGGTAGACCCTCAACGCGATACGCCGGTAAAGCGCAAAGCGTATATTGATTATTTTAACCCTGATTTTTTAGCTGTTTCGGGTGAGCACAAAAACCTATTCCCCGTGGTTAGAGAGCTTGGCCTAATTTATGCCATTAGTGACTCGCAAGAATCAGAATATGCGGTCGATCATAGTGCTTCGGTGGCTTTAGTTGATGAAAATGGAGCGGTAAGAGCCATATTTAAGCCTGAGTTCCAACAAGGAAATGTGCCCCTTATTAATACCACTCAACTCATTAGCGAATTTAAACAAATAGCGGATTACTATAAAAACTAGTTTTAAAATTTTCACGAATTTTAAAAGGAGCTTAAGCTCCTTTTTTGCTTTTTAGCGCCACTTTTAAAAGTTTTATTAATTTTTTTGAGCCTTTTATGGCAATTTTAATAACTAAGGCTAAGCTTTTGTTATGAATTGAATTGACAGGGAAAGTCCTGAAAAAATGCTAAAACTTCCAAGCGAACTTGCGATTATGCAAGTAGAGACTCTTCACCAAGATTTATTACAAGAACTCAATAGTAACAACGATATTTGTTTAGATGTCAGTGAGGTTGTTTCAGCCGATACCGCGTCAATTCAACTTTTGTGTGCCTTACAAAAACACCTACTTACCATACACCATAAAATTGTATGGGTAGGCAGCAGTGATGCACTTCAAAACGCCATTAATCAACTTGGCTTAAGTCAATATTTAACACTTGAAAGTAAAGGTTAGAGGTTTATATGAAGAAAATTTTAGCGGTTGATGATTCTGCGTCAATGCGTCAAATGGTGAGCTTTACGCTTAAAACCGCAGGTTTTGATGTTACCGAAGCAAAAGATGGCAGCGAAGCCCTCGCGATTGCCAAGCAGCAAAGTTTTGATGCGGTAATTTCAGATGTAAATATGCCCATTATGGATGGCATTACGCTTATCAGAGAGCTCAGGGGTCTTCCTGATTCTAACCACAGAGTCAGGATTAGATAAAAAAGTAGAAGGTAAAGCAGCTGGCGCAACAGGCTGGATTGTAAAGCCTTTCAACCCAGATCAGTTACTAGCGGTACTTAAAAAAGTAATTCGTTAACTGAGGAGTGCGGCGTGAGTATAGATTTAAGTCAATTTTTTGAAGTGTTCTTTGAAGAAAGTTTTGAAGGCCTAGATACAATGGAGGCCGAGCTATTAAATTTAGAGCCCGGCGAAGGAGACTTAGAAACAATAAATACTATTTTTAGAGCTGCGCACTCAATTAAAGGGGGCAGTGGCACCTTTGGCTTTAACTCTGTTGCTGAGTTTACCCATGTGCTAGAAACCCTACTGGATCAAATACGCCAAGGTGAGCGCGAACTCACCACCGAGCACGTTAATTTATTGCTTAAAGCTGTTGATTGCTTGCGTGGGTTACTCGGTGAGCTGCAAGCAGAGCAAGAGCCTGATTTATCACACGCTACAACCTTAAAAAAACAGTTTGAAATTGTACTCGAAATGCAAGCCGATTCAGCCCCAAGCGAGGTTAGCGAAGTCACGGCTGCTGCTGAGGTAAATACCTTTCAAATTGATTTTAAACCGCATCATCACCTTTTTAAAACAGGCAACGAGCCTTTATTTATGATCAGCGAATTAGCTGAACTCGGCGAGCTTGAAACACAGGCATTTTTAGACGATATCCCAGATATTAAAGACTTAAGCAGTGACGAGTGCTACTTACACTGGCGCTTTTTTTAAATACCAGCGAAAAAGAAGCCGCCATTAAAGAGGTATTTGAATGGGTAGAAGATGATGCCGATATAAAAATAGAGCTCTGTGGCGGGTTATTTGATGAAGACACGTCTCACACCGCAACCCTGATGAAAAGAGCAACGACAGCACAGCTCAAACACCGTCTATTAGCGATGCTAAAAAAGCACCCGACAAACCTAAAAGCAAACCCACAGCCGATAAAAAGCCAACATCAGCACCAGAGTCTACCTCCATAAGAGTAGGAATAGACAAAGTAGACTCGTTAATAAACATGGTCGGTGAGCTGGTGATAACACAAGCCATGTTAAATCAGTTGAGCGAGCAAGAAATTAGCGAATCAACCATTACGTCATTACAAGAAGGTTTGGCACAACTGGCGCACAATACCCGAGACCTGCAAGAAAATGTTATGCGTATTCGTATGTTACCGATTAACTTTGTATTTAGCCGGTTTCCGCGCTTAGTGCGCGATATAGCGCAAAAACTAAATAAACAGGTGGAGTTAAAATTATTAGGCGAGCAAACCGAGCTAGATAAAACGGTAATGGAAAAAATATCTGACCCTATGGTGCACCTAGTCAGAAATTCGCTCGATCATGGCCTTGAAACAATTGAACAGCGGGTTGCCGCAGGTAAAGACCCTGTGGGCACCGTGACCTTAAATGCCTTTCATCAAGGCGGCAATATCGTGATAGAAATAATGGACGATGGGCAAGGCTTAAATACGCAAAAAATTAAAGAAAAAGCCATTGCTAATGAGCTGATCACCGCTGATTGTAATTTAACAGATGATGAAATTAACGAGCTTATTTTTATGCCTGGCTTTTCTACCGCCGATGCGGTTAGCGACTTATCTGGGCGTGGTGTAGGAATGGATGTTGTTAAGCGCAATATTCAATCTTTAAATGGCTCGGTTGAGGTTTCATCAGCGCCTGGCGTTGGCTCTACCTTTACAATTAGGCTGCCCCTTACACTTGCCATTTTAGATGGTCAATTAGTTAAAGTTGCCCAGCATACTTATATTATTCCGCTTATTTCTATTGTTGAATCACTACAGATTGATATCACTAAAGTAAGCCGAGTGGGTAAAGACTTAGATGTACTAAGGCTGCGTGACGAATACATTCCTATTTTACGCTTATATCAAATTTTTAATCATCAAAACGCCATAGAGTCATTAGACAAAACCTTGCTGGTGGTTGTTGAAACCGATAACCAAAAAGTGGGTTTGCTGGTTGATGACTTACTTTCGCAGCAGCAGGTAGTAATAAAAAGTTTAGAGGCCAATTATCAAAAAGTAGATGGGGTGTCTGGAGCAACTATTTTAGGCGACGGGCGTGTATCGTTAATTGTTGATATTAGCGGCTTAATAAAATTATCAGGGCTTAAAAAACCAGGTAGCCAAGAGCTAATCATAGAATCTAAAACACCTCTGGAGGCTTCATGATTAGTGAACAAAGCGAGCTAAACAACAAAATTGATTTAGGGCAACAGCAAGGCGTTAAGCAGTTTTTAACCTTTATTATGGCTGGCGAAGAATACGGCGTAGATATATTAACCGTGCAAGAGATCAGAAGCTGGGAAGAAATTACCGTACTGCCCAACGCGCCGGATTTTGTTAAAGGAGTGATAAACCTTCGCGGCACCATAGTGCCAATAATAGATTTACGCTTACGTTTTGGCCTGCCAAGCACTGAATATGGGCCATTAACAGTTGTTATTGTTGTAAAAGTTATTTTTGAAAACGATTCAAAAATAATGGGCATCGCAGTAGATGCGGTGTCAGATGTTTACAGCATTGCAGAGCAAGACGCCA
This sequence comes from Pseudoalteromonas sp. GABNS16E, assembly GCF_028598715.1. Taxonomy (NCBI): domain Bacteria; kingdom Pseudomonadati; phylum Pseudomonadota; class Gammaproteobacteria; order Alteromonadales; family Pseudoalteromonadaceae; genus Pseudoalteromonas; species Pseudoalteromonas sp. GABNS16E. The sequence goes on along the minus strand of NZ_JAQREZ010000020.1, from coordinate 27,975 downwards.
AGCCCGTCCCTAGCCTGTCTGATTCGAGTAATTGTGAATATGTCGCAGGGCTGGTGAACGTGGGCGAAAAAATGGTCTCGTTAATTGATTTACAAAGAACAATGGATATATAGCCACAGCGCTATGTAGCAACAAAAACAAACATAAAGGTGGTGATGGGCATGGGATGGTTTAGTAATCCGAAGCAGTCAGAATCAAGTAATGACTTAATCGTTAATGCATTAAATAAATCATTAGCGGTTATTGAGTTTGAACCCAGTGGCAGAATAATTACGGCTAATTCAAACTTTTTAAATGCAATGGGATACCGTTTAGAGGAAGTGCAAGGGCAGCACCACTCTATGTTTGTTGAACCAGATGAAGCACAAAGCAGCGAGTATAAAAATTTTTGGCAACGCTTGCGCGGTGGTGAGTTTATTTCTAATGAGTTTAAGCGTCTTGCTAATGGAGGGCGAGAAGTATGGATCCAAGCTACCTATAACCCAATTATTGATAGCTAAGGGCAAGTGCTAAAAGTAATTAAATTTGCTACCGACATTACCGAACAAAAGAAACAGGCCGCTGAAGCGCAAGGCCAACTTGAGGCAATTAGTAAATCTCAGGCGGTGATTGAGTTTAATCTTGATGGCACAATTATTACTGCCAATGACAATTTTTTAAATGGTTTAGGCTATCAACTTAGCGAAATAAAAGGCCAGCATCATAAATTATTTGTCGACCCAGAATACGCTAAAACAAACGAGTATAAACAATTTTGGGATAAGTTAGGACGAGGCGAGTACGACTCGGGCGAGTACATGCGAATAGGCAAACAAGGGCAAGAAGTATGGATTCAAGCCTCTTATAACCCTATTTTCGATTTAAACGGCAAGCCTTATAAAGTTATTAAATACGCCAGTGATATCACCGCGCAAAAACAGCTAGAGCGCGAGTCTAAAAAGGCTGCCGATTTAGCAAGTGCGTTAACTGTTTGCCAAGCCAATGTAATGATTGCCGATAAAGACCTAAATATTGTATTTGTAAACGATCAGGTTAAATTAATGCTCAAAGCGCGAGAAACTGAGTTGCAAGGTGTGCTACCTAGTTTTTCTGTTGATAATTTAATAGGCACGTGTGTTGATGATTTTCATAAGCACCCAGCTCATCAACGCGAACTATTAAAAAACTTAAAACAACCTTATAAAACTGAGTTACGTTTAGCGGGGCTTATTTTTAGTTTAATTGCTACACCGTGGATAAACCATGAAGGTAAGCATTTAGGCACTATTGTTGAGTGGGAAGATATTACCGATAGCGTAGCAAAAGCAGAGCAAGAACGTGCTGAAGCACAAGAAAACTTACGAGTAAAACAAGCCCTTGATACCGTAGCAACAAACACCATGATAGCCGATGCTTCAAATGTAATTGTATACATGAACAACGCGGTTAAATCGATGATGAGTATTGCTGAAGATGATTTGAAAAAGGAGCTGCCAAACTTTGATAGCACCAATTTAATGCAGCAAAACATTGATATATTCCATAAAAATCCGGCTCATCAACAAAACCTACTAGCTAAGCTTACAACAACTTACCGAGCCGAAATAAAAGTAGGCGGGCGCACCTTTGGTTTAGTTGCAAACCCTATTTTTACACCAGAACAAGAACGCATAGGCACCGTAGTTGAGTGGGAAGATAGAACGGGCGAAGTTGCAATAGAAAAAGAAATTGCACAATTAGTCAGCGATGCAGGTAATGGCGATTTAGAAACCCGAGTAGATGAAAAAGGAAAAGAAGGCTTTTTCTTACGCTTAGCGCAGGGCTTAAACAGCTTAGTTGAAATTGTTGATGATGCCGTTAGTGATACCGCGCAAATGCTTGATGCAATGGCCAATGGCGACCTATCAAAACGCATAGAAAAAGAGTATCAAGGCTCGTTCGATAAGCTCAAGCAAGATGCTAATACCACAGCAGATAAATTGACCGATGTGATTAACCGAATTAACTCATCGGCCACGTTAGTAGCCAGTGGCGCAGAGGAAATTTCGCAAGGCAACGCCGATTTAAGCCAGCGTACCGAAGAACAAGCTTCATCACTTGAAGAAACCGCCTCAAGTATGGAAGAAATGACCAGTACCGTAAGGCAAAATGCAGATAACGCAAAAGTCGCTAACGATTTAGCCGAAGAAACCTGTGAGAAAGCAATTCAAGGTGGTGAAGTAGTTAATAGGGCTGTAACGAGTATGTCGGCCATTAACGAGTCGAGTAAAAAAATTGCAGACATTATTGGCGTGATTGATGAAATTGCCTTTCAAACTAATTTACTGGCACTTAACGCCGCCGTTGAAGCAGCCAGAGCGGGTGAGCAAGGCCGTGGCTTTGCCGTTGTTGCTGGTGAGGTGCGTAATTTAGCGCAGCGCTCAGCTGGAGCAGCCAAAGAAATTAAAGAGCTTATTAGAGACAGCGTTGCAAAAGTAACCGATGGCTCTGTGCTTGTAAATGAGTCGGGCGAAACACTCAGAGAAATTGTTTCAAGCGTACAACGTGTTACGCAAATGATTTCGGATATAACCGAGGCCTCTGAAGAGCAAAGCGCAGGCATTGAGCAAGTCAATAAAGCGGTTGCCCAAATGGATGAAATGACCCAGCAAAATGCGGCCCTTGTAGAAGAAGCGTCTGCGGCGGGCGAGTCAATGGCTGAGCAAGCAAACGAGATGCGTCAGTTATTGCACTTTTTTTCACTCGGGCAGCAAGGCATGAACACATTACCAAATACGCACTTTGAACGCTCAGCGCCCCCTGCGCGCCAACCTAGTGGCTATTTAAAAAATACCCAACCCAAAGGCGAAAACTTTATAGACTCAGCAGATGAATGGGAAGAGTTTTAGTCATTACTGGCTTGCTAGTTAATACCCTAGCAAGCCTGCTTTACAAGGGATGGTATGACAATGAAAGAATTTTTATGTACCGATAAAGATTTTAAAGACATTGCCACTTTAGTTTATAACGCGTGCGGAATTGTGCTTGGCGATCATAAACGCGAAATGGTGTATTCCCGCTTAGCAAGAAGGGTAAGAGAGCATAAACTTAAAAACTTTTCTCAATACTTAGAGTACTTACACAATAATAAAGAGGCTGAGTTTGACGCATTTATTAATGCTATTACCACTAACTTAACCTCCTTTTTTAGAGAGCCCCACCACTTTGAGTTTTTAAAAAACACCATAGTGCCGCAGTTACTTAGCAGTAACAAAGTAACAAAACGAGTACGCGTATGGTCAGCGGGTTGCTCTACAGGCGAAGAGCCTTACAGCTTAGCAATAACCCTTGCCGATTTATTCCCAAGTTCTTGGGATGTAAAAATTTTAGCAACCGATTTAGATTCTAATGTATTAGCCAAAGCACAAGCGGGTATTTATACCGCGGCTAATGTAAATGGCTTAGAAAACAATGTACTTAAAAAGTGGTTTTTAAAAAGCAAAGATGGGCAAACATATAAAGTAAAACCACAGTTAAATAAACACATTTTTTTTAAACGCCTTAACCTTTTACAAGAATGGCCCATGAAAGGGCAGTTTGACTTAATTTTATGTCGTAACGTGGTTATTTATTTTGATAAAGAAACAAAAGACACCTTATTTAAACGTTATGCAAATGCACTTAATCGTGACGGTTATTTGTTTTTAGGGCACTCAGAGAGTATGGGAAAAGAGCATTCTGAGTTTAAAAATTTAGGGAAAACCATGTATCAAAAGCAACACAATGCACGCACAGTTTAGGCCGGTGCTCCCAGGGTTTGAACATATAAAACGTTACTGGGATGCAGGGCGCACAAGCGTGGTGGCAAAAATATTACCTGGCGAATTTTATGTCTCAAAAAATGATGAGCTTATTTCTACAGTGCTTGGGTCGTGCATAGCCGCGTGTGTTTACGATGAGAAAGCCGGTATAGGTGGCGTAAATCATTTTATGTTGCCGGTAAAAAAAGGCCTAGAATTAAACAGTGCCCATAGTTTGAGCTGCCGCTACGGAAACTGGGCAATGGAATACCTGATCAACGAAGTACTCAAAGGTGGTGCTGCGCGAAAAAATTTAAAAATAAAACTCTTTGGTGGCGGCAAAATAATTAGCGCAATGACTGACATAGGGATTGGTAATATTAGCTTTGCTAATGCGTATATTCAGGAAGAGTCGCTCAATCTTGTCGCACAAGATATGGGGGGGCCATGGCCTCGAAAATTTTTTTTCATCCGCATACGGGCAAAGTCCACGTAAAAAAGCTGAAGAATTTGCACAACAATACAATTGAAAAACGCGAAGTGCGCTACCTGCAAAACCTTAAGCAACAAGATAAAGCCACCGAGACTAACATAGAGCTGTTTTAGGAGTCGTAATGGTTAAAGTTCTGATAATAGATGATTCACCACTGATAAGGCGTTTGCTGAGCGAAATATTATCTCAGGCTAGCGATATCGAGGTTGTTGGCTGTGCTGAAGACCCTTATCAAGCACGAGAAATGATTAAATTGCTCAATCCAGATGTGCTTACCCTCGATGTCGAAATGCCAAAAATGGACGGCATTAGCTTTTTAAGAAACCTAATGCGCTTAAGACCTATTCCCGTTGTGATGATTTCTACACTAACCCAGCAAGGCTCGCCTATCACCTTAGAAGCGCTTGAGCTTGGTGCAGTGGATTTTATTGCCAAGCCAACGGTGAATGTTAAGCAGCAAATGAGTCAATATGCATATGTTGTGCAGCAAAAAGTGCGCGTGGCAGCAGGTGCAAGGGTAAGAAGTTTTAAAAAGGTAAGCACAGTGAGCGAGCCTTTACCTAGCAATGCACAATTTTTATTAAACAAGGTAATAGCGATAGGGGCTTCAACAGGGGGTACAGAAGCAATAAAAGAAGTGCTTATAAAAATGCCGACCAATTGCCCTGCGATTGTGATTACCCAGCATATTCCTCCGGTATTTAGTACCTCGTTTGCCCAGCGTATGGACCGCACCTGTGCAATTAACGTAAAAGAAGCGCAGCACGGCGACAAGCTCACTGCGGGATGGGCTTATATAGCCCCAGGAGGTTTGCACTTAAGCATAAAAAAAAGAGGGGCAAGTTTATATTGCGAGCTTGATGATTCTGAGCCTGTTAACCGCCATAAACCGGCGGTAGATGTATTATTTAACTCGTTACTTGAGTGCGGTGCAAAAAACATTGTGGCAGCGCTACTAACCGGTATGGGGAGCGATGGAGCAAAGGGCTTGCTTAGTATTAAACAAGCGGGTGGTTACACCATTGCACAGGATGAGTTTTCTTCTGTGGTGTGGGGAATGCCCAAAGCGGCGGTTGATTTAGGCGCCGCTCACGAAATTGTTGCGCTTGATAAAGTAACCCAGCGCTTATTGCATCAGACTATAAAAGTGTAATTGCTACTGAATAACCCACGGCTGCGAAAACCAATAGTAACTACCAGGGTGCTCAATAGAAGGGGCGGTACAATTAAAGCGTGAACGGCCTTTATTTAGCGCCTTTGGTGAGTCAATTTTTACAGTTGTGTCGTTTATCCAAGTTAACTTAGCCTGCCCAACACTTGAGACATAACACGCAAACTGACTTTTATGAAAATCACCCATTTCAAACTCAATGCTGAGCGTTGGTGGGTTTTGTGAGGTTACACTGTCTTGGTAATCTAGGGTTTTAATACTAAACGACCGAGAGTTTAATTTTGTAATTAGCGTATCTAATTTACTGTAAAAGCCAGAGGCTGGAAAACGCGGTAAGCGGGTAAAGTTAGCGTTTTTATTTACAGCGCCTGAGTGCTGACCAATGCCAATAAAGCCAAGCTCTTCTACAAGCGCTTGTAGTTTGTTATTAAACTCACCATACGGGTACGCTAGGTATTTATAGTCGTGGCCTATTTCTTCTTTAATACGCTGTTGAGAATGCAAAATATCTTGTTTTATACGTGCTTGCCACTGTGCATCGCTCTCATCTTTTAGCTTAATATGCAGGTAGTCATGCTGGGCAGTGTGATTGGCAATTAACGCCCCTTTGCCTGCGAGCTCTTTTAATTTATCCCACCCCATTACGTAGCCTTTGCCTTCATCAATAAGGGTAGGGTTTACAAAAATAGTATAGGGGTAACCAAATTTTTCTAAAATAGGCGCAGCTTGTTCGTAGTTATTGTTGTAACCATCGTCAAAGGTGATAGCGACTGTTTTCTCAGGTAAGGTTTTGCCTTGTTGTATAGCGCTTATTAGCTCATTTAGTGCAATAACATTAAAATTATGCTCTTTTAAGTAGCTCAAATGCTTGGTAAACGTATTTGCGCTTACACTGGTCACAGCCGGAAGGGTTTCGCTTACATGGTGATACTGTAAAATAACCGCCGCATGAGCACGTACTGATAAACAAATGAGAGTAATTAAAACTAAATGAAACAATTTCTTAAACATAATAATGCACACCATAAAAGCTTGCTGTTGCTAGCGGGTCCAATGATATTATCAAATATTACTGTCCCACTGTTAGGAATTGTTGATACCGCTGTTATTGGCCACTTAGGTAGCGCGCATTACTTAGCGGGCATCGCACTTGGCTCAGCTGTTATTTCTATTTTATTTTGGCTCGCCGGTTTTTTACGTATGAGCACCACAGGGTTAGTGGCCCAAGCATACGGGCAAAATAACTTAACACAGTTGGCAGCGCTTTTAAAACGCAGCTTATTACTTGCCGTGTGTGTGGCGTTAGCGCTTATAGCTTTATCGCCTTTGATAAAACAAGCTATTGCATTTTTATCAGGCGCAAATAGTAAGGTTCTTGCTCAAGCATATCAGTATTATAGTATTCGTATATTTAGTGCCCCTGCCGCACTTTGTAATTTAGTGCTGCTTGGCTGGATGCTTGGCGTACATTATGGGCGAGGACCATTCTACTTGCTGCTAGTGACCAATATTACCAACATAGTGCTCGATATATATTTTGTGGTGTATTTAGACTGGGCAGTAGCGGGAGCCGCGTGGGCGTCGTTAATTGCGGATTACAGCGCGTTGGCTTTTGCGTTGCTACTAGTGATTAAGCTCGCTAAAAAGCAAGGCGTGGAGCTAAGCGTGCCCAACTGGCTCAGTGTTAGCAAAATGGCAGAGCTACTTAGTTTAAATAGAGATATATTTATTCGCTCTTTAATTTTGCAATTGTGCTTTAGCTTTATGACCTTTTATGGCGCCCGCATAGGTGAAACAGCGCTTGCAGCGAATGCCGTGTTGCTTAACTTTTTAATGTTGGTAAGCTTTGCACTTGATGGAATAGCCTATGCAAGCGAAGCCAAAGTTGGTCAAGCTAAAGGCCAGCGAAGCGTTAATAACATTAGATTATGGGTAAAAATAAGTGTGTTTTGGGGGATGCTTTTTGGCGTGCTTTACAGCGTATTTTTTGCTGTGTTTGGCAGCGCTATTATTAAGCTTTTAACCAATGTACCCGAGGTGATAGAAGCTGCGACAAATTACTTACCGTGGGTAATAGTATTGCCTATGTTAGCAATGAGCTGTTTTTTGTTTGATGGCGTATTTGTAGGGCTTACACGGGCAAAAAATATGCGTAACAGTATGATTCTTTCAGCTGCTATTGGCTTTTTTGGGGTGTTTTGGGTGTTTATAGAGTGGCAAAATAATGCGTTATGGCTGGCTATGAGTTGCTTTATGCTTATGCGCGGCGTTACGTTAATTATTAAGTATTTGCAGTTAAAAGCAACTAATCAGCTGCTAGATTAAGCGAACGTGTCATTTCCATAGGTCGGGGTCGTGATTTTTTGGCCCCATATCTTTTAAAACTTGCGAGAAACGATTGGCAAAAATACCGCTATAACCCCATGCAGCAAAAAATAATGCCGGGATTAAAATAACCACACCTATAATTTGTAAACTAAAGTGGGTGTAGTAGCCAAGGGCAATAAATATCACGGCTAGCACAAACAGTGCTAAGCCGCGAAAAAAGCGCGTTAAACTCAACTTAGGGTTACTCCCTAAGCGATAAATAAGCGGCTTTAACATTATTGCTTAGTAATAAGAGTGATCGCCCGCTTGGTGCTCGGTAATGTCGGCAACACCGGTGATTTCATCAAACTTTGCAATCATTTCTTTCTCGATGCCTTCTTTAAGCGTTACATCGATCATAGAACAGCCATTACAACCACCACCAAATTGAAGTACTGCAATACCTTCAGCGGTTACTTCAACTAGGCTTACTTGGCCACCGTGGTTAGCTAGCTGCGGGTTTACTTCGGTTTCTAGCATGTGTTGAACACGCTCATTTAGCGATGCGTTATCGCCTAGTTTACGTGCCTTTGCATTAGGTGCTTTTAAAGTTAACTGAGTGCCCATTTTGTCGGTAACAAAATCAATTTCAGCTTCTTCTAAAAAAGGAGCGCTTTCTGTATCTACTACGGCATCAAAACCATTAAAGTTAAGACGAATATCGCTGTCTTCTACGGCGTCTTCTGGGCAATAAGAAACACCACATTCCGCTTGTGATGTACCAGGGTTTACAACAAACACACGAATATTAGTTTGTTGTGCTTGATCTGCTAAAAGTTTAGCAAAATGCGCTTGTGCTGTTTCGGAAATAGAAATCATAAAACCGTCTATACTTGACTAAATTACTCGGATACTGCATATCATACTCCGCTCATCGTGTTGCGGCTAGTGTTGAGCGTAAAAAGTTGGCATCTATTTTAAGCAATGCTAGCGTGCAAATAACAAACATTTTTAGAGTGATTTATATGCGCTGGATAGTAACTATAATGGTGGCAATGCTTAGCTTTTCAAGTATGGCAAAACCACTTTCGTATTATTTTGAACAAGATGTAGAGTTTGATAAAATAATACCCACCCCACAAGACGTACTTGGTTACGAAGTAGGTGAGTGGCATGTAAGGCACGACCAACTGGTGCGTTACATGGAAATTCTGGCGCAAAAAAGTAATCGTATAAACTTTGAAGTAATAGGGCGCACACACGAGCAACGTCCGCTTGTGATGCTAAGTATTAGCAGCGCTGAAAAACTAGCTAACTTAGAGCAAATTCGCCAAGCGCACTTAGCCCGTTTAACAAACAGTGAGCAAGCTAAAAACACACAAAATGAGCCTGCTGTAGTTTGGATGGGATACAGTGTGCATGGCAATGAGTCATCAGGCAGCAATGCCGCTTTATTGGTTGCGTATTACCTTGCTGCAGCGCAAGGCCCAGAAATAGAAAAATTATTAAATAATACCGTTATTTTGCTCGACCCTTCACTTAACCCTGATGGCTTGGCTCGCTTTGCCAATTGGGCTAATAGTAATCGGGGGATGAACTTATCAAGCGACCCTAAAACGCGTGAACATGTAGAAAGCTGGCCAAGTAGCCGTACAAATCACTATTGGTTTGATTTAAACCGCGATTGGTTATTACTACAACACCCGGAGTCGCGTGCACGCATTGCTAAATTTCATCAATGGAAGCCAAATATTCTTACCGACTTTCATGAAATGGGGCCAAACAGCAGCTACTTTTTTCAACCTGGCATTGCCAGTCGCAAGCACCCAATTACCCCAGATGAAAACGTAACGCTTACTAAAGCCATAGCCAATTACCATGCTAAAACTTTAGATAAAAATAATGCCCTTTATTTTACCGAAGAAAGCTTTGACGACTTTTATTACGGCAAGGGTTCAACCTACCCCGATGTAAACGGCGGTATAGGTATTTTATTTGAGCAAGCCAGCTCACGTGGGCATGTACAAGAAACCATAAATGGTACGCTTACGTTTCCTTTTACTATTAAAAATCAGTTATTAACAAGCCTGTCAACCTTTAAAGCAGCGGTAGATAACCGCGAGGCGCTATTAACCTATCAGGCAAAATTTTATAACCAAGCAGTTGATTTAGCACATGATGAAAGTTTTGAAGGCTATGTGGTTGAGGGCGCTAAAGATAACACCCGGATTAAACTATTTTTAAACCTGTTAAAGCAGCATCAAATTAACGCCTATCCACTTACAAAAGCGCTAAAAGCCAATGGCAAAAACTTTAGCACCCAGAGCTATTTTGTGCCGTTAGCTCAGCCACAGTTTCGTTTAGTAAAAGCTATTTTTAGTGAGCAAAAAAGTTTTGCCGATAACACATTTTATGATGTGTCGGGCTGGACACTCGCCCATGCTTTTAATTTAGAGTTTGCACAAGTAAAAAGTAGTTGGGGCTTAGAAGTAGCCAGCACTGCGTGGCAAAAAGCAGTTAAACCATCATTTGCTGCGTTAAAGCAAAGTTATGCATTTGGCTTTGCCTGGGACGATTACTTAGCGCCTAAAATGCTAAATAGCTTGCTAAAGCAAGGCATTAAAGCGCGTGTCGCGTTAAGCGCCTTAACAGCTAAAAGCAGCACCACCGAAATAGACTTTGCACCTGGCAGCATTATTGTCCCCGCAGGGCTGCAAACAAACCCTGATTGGGTGGCTATTTTAAACGATGCTCAAACGCAATTTGGTATTGCGATAAAGCCTATTACCACGGGCCTTACAGGGAAAGGCGCCGATTTAGGGTCGCGCACTATGGCGGTATTAAACGAGCCAAAAGTACTGCTTGTGGGCGGTAAAGGCGTAAGCCAATACGAAGCGGGTGAAGTATGGTATTACCTTGACCGCTTTGTTGGTATTTCTCCGACCATTGTAGAAATGGAGCGTTTAGGTAGCTTAGATTTAAATAATTACAGCCACATTGTACTAGCTAATGGCAATTATTCGGGCTTACCCGATAGTGATAAAGTTGCTATTAAAAGCTGGGTAAGAAAAGGCGGCGTAATTTGGGGCCACAAAGGCGGCGCTAAATTTTTAGCTGATCAGCAATTACTCAAGGCTAATTATTTATCTAGGCAAGATGTAGCCAGCGCTTTTAATACTCAAGGGCTAAATTACGCAGATAAAGATCATTTAGCTGGGCGACAACGTATAGCCGGCGCTATTTTTAATACCGATGTAGACACCACGCATCCACTAACGTTTTCGCTTAATCGTGAAACGCTGCCTGTATTTAAAAATAGTACCTGGTTATTAGAAAAATCATCCGCCCCGTTTGTAAACATACTCACTTACCCGCAAAAACCACTATTAGCAGGGTTTACCGATGGCGTAAATGAGCAGCAAATTGCCGGTGCAGCAGCCATGATTGCCCACTCATACGGGCGTGGCAGTGTTATTGCGATGACAGATAACCCTGTATTTAGAGGATATTGGTACGGCACAAGCCGATTACTCAGTAATGCTTTATTTTTTGGCCACACATTTAGAGTAAGAGGTGATTAACTACCCCTTTAAAGTGGCGTTAAACACGTAGCAAAAGCCCAGACTTGTTTAGCGCCCGCTTGCTTTAATACCCGGGTAGCCGCGTTGAGCGTGGCGCTTGTGGTCATTACATCATCTACAATAACCACCGTTTTACCGCTCATATCTTGTGTACATACAAAGGCATTTTTTACATTTTTAACCCGCTTGGATCTAGATAATTGTGACTGTGCTTGCGTGGCTTTATTGCGTATTAGCGCATTACTTATACAAATATGTTTTGCCAAACACGGTTGCCACACTTGGCTTACCTGATTAAACCCGCGCGTTAAAAAGCGCCCTTGGTGCAAAGGTAAAATAATAGCTATGTCGGGCTGGGTAGTTAAATTTTCAAAAAACACCGTTAGCTGGCGTTTAATTACTTGTTGCAGCGCTTTTTTATAGTGAATTTGATTATTAAATTTGAGCCGTTTAAGCCAATGCTCAAAAGGGGGCTGATAAAAAGCACAGGCAAAGAGCTTATCAAACTCGCAATGCGGAAACATTTCTACAATATCCGGGCGGTGCAATAAGTTACTGTGCTTATTTAAATCAAACACGCTTAAATCCGCTAAGCAATAGTCGCATAATCCCTCTTGAGCACTAATAACTCCCTGACACTGCACGCAATAAGAGGGAAATAACCAATTAAAAAATGAGTGTTGCATTGGTTGCTCCTTGCGTTGCTTTCGTCAATGTAAGCGTTATGATGTGGCTAAGTTTGGTTAAGGTTAGGCAAATATGCAAAGCGAGTTAGTTTTATTACATGGTTGGGGCATGAACCAAGGCGTATGGCAATTAGTGCAGCCAGAGTTAACGTTTTTATACAGTGGCTCGGTGCGCAGTATTGACCTGCCTGGCTTTGGCAACAGCAATAGCTGCCCAAGCCCTTATAATTTACACGATGCAGCTGAAATCGTAAGCGAGCAACTTAGCCCTGGCTCTATTGTAATGGGCTGGTCGCTAGGAGGATTGTTTGCACTTTATATTGCTAAACATTGGCCAAATAAAGTAGCAAAAGTAATTTTAGTTGCCTCAAGCCCTTTTTTTGCCGAGGCAGATGATTGGCCCGGAATAAAAACCAGCGTGCTTGAGCAATTTAAAGAGCAATTAGTTAATCACCGAGAAAAAACCATAGAGCGCTTTTTAGCTATTCAGGCCATGGGTAGCGAGTCGGCACGCGATGATATAAAGCAGCTAAAGCACTTGCTAAATCAGTACAGCGCGCCTAAAAGTGAGGCGTTAAGTGCGGGTTTAAATATTTTACAAAATGATGATTTACGCAACGTGTTTGCGCATTGCCCAGTGCCTATAAAAGCGATATTTGGCCGTTTAGATGCGCTGGTACCTTACAAAGCAATTAATAAAATGGCAGCACTAAATACTGAGTTTGAATACGAAGTACTAGACAAAGCCTCCCATGCACCGTTTATTTCTCATAAAAAAGAGTTTTTATCTGCCGTTAAATCAATGCTTTAAAATAGCCTAAAGAAAGGTGCTGTTTAAAGCTTTATTTTGCCCATGAAGTGAGCGATAATTAAACAATATTTATTTTTTGGAGGTACAGCATGGCTATTGGTTCAGTATTTAATAGTGGTGTAGAAGGGTTTAATCGTGCAAGCCAAGGTATAGAACGAGCAAGCGCAGAGATAAACCGTGCCACCATTGAAGAGCAAGACGATACGCAACTAGCCCAACAGCGCCAGTTAACAGCTGCGCGACCTGAAGAGGCTGTAACAGCGCCTGTTGCACAACCAGCTCGGGTTGACGAAGCGCTTGTTAATTTAAAAGTTGAAGAGTTTAATGCCAAGGCAAACACCCAATCTATTCAAACTGCAGATGAAGTGCTTGGTACGCTAATCGATATTAAAGTTTAAACGTTATGAATATTGTCACGCCATTTCCGTCTATCAATATAAACACCGCCAATGTTTATACGGAAACCGCTCGGCGTGACAACCAACTGCGCGAAGTTATTCCTGCCCCTGCACCCAATAGCGCCAGTAATACCGAAACCAAAGCACAAAGCGATGCTGATAAAGCAAAACTGCCAAGCAGTGCAGAAGCCGCCACCTACGACGCAACCGGTAAACTCAGTGATGAGCAAGCTGTTGAGCAGCGCCAGCAAGGCAGCGAAAATTCAGATAGCGAACAGCAACAAGCAAGCGAAGACACCCCCGAAGAAGAGCAAGATCAGCAACAGCTAGAATTAGAACAGCAGCAAATTGAAGAGCTTAAAGCGCGCGATACTGAAGTGCGTGTGCACGAACAAGCTCATGCATCGGTGGGTGGGCAGTATGCAGGCTCACCAAGTTATGAATACCAACGTGGACCAGATGGCACTAATTACGCTGTTGGCGGTGAGGTACAAATTGATGTATCTGAAATCCCTGGCGATCCGCAAGCCACTATAGATAAAATGCAAACGGTACGAGCAGCCGCACTTGCCCCTGCTGAACCTTCTAGTGCCGATAGAGCCATTGCCGCTGATGCAACCCAAAAAATGGCCGCAGCGCAAGCTGAATTATCAGCCCTTGCTGACGATGAAGCGCAAGCTCAAGAGCCACAAAGTGCGTTATCAATAAACGAAACCAGCACTGCGGAGTCTCAAAGCGATACTAATACAGAGCAAGCACGCGACCCAGAAGTAGACGCACGAGCTGGCCATATAGCCAATTTTTATCAAATGACTAGCTCACCCCAAAACGAGAGTGGTTTTTCTGCGTTTGGTTAAAACCAGCTAAGCATTATTAAAAAAGCCGCTCAATGAGCGGCTTTTTAGTTTGAGGAGACATCACTTAATGAAGCAAAAGGGTATTATTTTTTTACTTTTGCATTAGCAAATGCATCGGCAAAGGCATTACCTATCATGGCATTACCGTTATCGCGCTTTGGTCTTGCTGCACGCGGTTGCTGACCCTGATTACTGCGTTGCTTTTGTGGCGCGGCAGCGGGTTTATTGCTTGTGTCTATTTCATCATCTAAGCGCATAGTAAAGCTAATGCGTTTACGTGGGGCATCTACCTCAACCACTTTTACTTTTACAATGTCACCGGCTTTTACTACTTCGCGCGGATCAGAGATAAACTTATTAGTAATTGCCGAAATATGCACTAGGCCATCTTGGTGAACACCTACATCAACAAACGCACCAAAGTTAGCAACGTTAGAAACCACACCTTCTAAAATCATACCGGGTTTTAGGTCTGTGATTTTTTCTACACCGGCTTTAAATTCAGCAGTTTTAAACTCAGGACGAGGATCGCGCCCAGGCTTATCTAGCTCTTTAATGATGTCGGTAACGGTAGGTAAACCAAACTTCTCGTCGGTGTAGTCATTAGCAACCAGCTTATTTAAAAACTCGCTATTGCCTATTAAGCTATTTACATCAAGGTTGTTACGCTCACAAATAAGTTTAACAACAGGATAAGCCTCAGGGTGAACTGATGAGTTATCAAGTGGGTCTTTACCCTGATTAATACGCAAAAAGCCTGCTGCTTGTTCAAACGCCTTTGGTCCTAAACGCTCAACTTTTTTAAGTTCGCTACGCTTAGTAAACGTGCCGTTAGTGTCGCGGTAATTTACTATATTTTGCGCTAAGGTTTTATTTAACCCCGATACGCGAGTAAGAAGCGGCACCGAGGCCATATTTAAATCAACACCCACAGAGTTTACACAGTCTTCTACCACTGCGGTCAGTGTTTGGCCTAATTGACTTTGCGATACATCGTGCTGGTATTGGCCTACACCAATTGATTTTGGCTCAATTTTAACAAGCTCGGCAAGTGGGTCCTGCAGGCGACGCGCAATAGATACCGCGCCACGCAACGACACATCTAAGTTAGGAAATTCATTTGCTGCAAATTCAGACGCAGAGTAAACAGACGCGCCGGCTTCGCTTACCATAATTTTATTTAATTTAAGCTCAGTATTGGCCTTAATAAGTTCGCCTACTAGCTTGTCAGATTCGCGTGATGCGGTTCCGTTACCAATCGCAATAAGTTCTACTTTATGCTGGCGGCATAGTTGCTCTAATGTACGTAACGATTTTTCCCAGTGATTTTGTGGCGCGTGGGGGAAAATAGTTTGGGTTGTAAGCAATTTACCTGTGCCATCGACTACGGCAATTTTACAGCCAGTTCGCAAACCAGGATCTAGACCAAGCGTGGTACGTGGCCCAGCAGGGGCGGCCATAAGTAAGTCTTTTAAGTTTTTAGCAAATACATCTATAGCGCCAGTTTCGGCTTTTTCTCGCATGGCTGCTAAAAATTCATTTTCTAGGTGTAGGCCAAGCTTTATTTTCCATGCCCACTGCACAACACTTAATAGCCATGCGCTAGCTGCTTTATATTTCACATCTAAGCGGTAGTGATCAGCAATCATTTGCGCACATAGCTGGGCTGCATTTTCGCTGCTTGGCTCTGGATTAATACTCAGCTGCAAAATACCTTCGTTACGCGCGCGCAACATAGCAAGTGCGCGGTGAGAAGGGACCTTTTTAAGAGGTTCCTGATGGTCAAAGTAGTCGCGGTATTTACTACCGGCTTGCTCTTGGCCGTCAATAAGTGTGCTTTGTATAGCGCCGTGTTGGCTAATGTGGCTTCTAAATTTAGCTAATAACTTGGCATCTTCTGCAAAGCGTTCCATTAAAATAAATTTAGCGCCATCAAGGGCTGCTTTGGTATCAGCAATGCCTTTGTCGGCATTTATAAACTGCTGCGCTTGTTGCTCTGGCTCTAAGTTTGCGTCGTTAAATAGCGCATCGGCAAGTGGCTCAAGGCCTGCTTCAATGGCTATTTGCCCTTTGGTACGACGTTTAGCTTTATAAGGAAGGTATAAATCTTCAAGCTCAGTTTTACTTTGTGCGCTGGTTATATCGGCACTAAGTGCTGGCGTTAATTTATTTTGTGATTCGATGGTTGATAAAATAAAGCTGCGGCGCTCTTCCAGCTCGCGCAAGTACGACAAACGTTGCTCTAAAAGGCGTAATTGCGTGTCGTCTAATCCACCGGTAATTTCTTTACGGTAACGCGCAATAAAAGGAACCGTTGCGCCTTCATCAAGTAATTTTGTAGCAGCAACAACTTGTTGCTGTTGTGCATTTAGCTCAGTGGCTAAACGTGCAGAGATATCGCTCATGCATAAACCTTTTAATACAAAAAATAAAACCAGAAAATCCCTCTGGTACTGTTATACCCAGCTTATTAAAGTTGCTATTTAATGAGTTTGGCAGGTATTTATTAGTTGAATAATATCACAGCAGGTTGTAATAAAAAGCTCTTAAAGCAAGCAATTTTGCTTGCTTTAAGATGGTTGGCTTGGCTGAGCTGACAAAGCGTAAAAGCGCGCTTTAGTGAGGGTGCTCTACGCTTTCTAAAACATCACTAAACGTGTGAGCAATAGGGGTAATATGCACTGGAATGTGTAACGTTTTAGCTATTTGACGCGCCGAAATTAACCCGCATATTTCGTTATTAGTGGTTGTTGCTAATAAAAACATGCTGCCTTGATGCTCCATTGTTTGTAGTGCATCGCCAATACTTGCATAGCTTAGGCTTTGCATACTTACGCCATTAAGTTGGCTAGTAGGTGTCATAATGTAGCGTAAGCTTACTTCATTGCGGCTGGTATTTAAACGCTGTGCAATGGCCGTAATTTTAGCGCTTTGTAGGTCGGCACTTGAAACAATACCAATTAATTTTTGCGCATCATCAGTCACCAATACATAGTCAGAATGCTCTGCTAGTACTTGTTTAAGCGCCTCGCTGATAGGAGTGTCGTATTGAGCCCGAATTGGCGTTTTTTGGGTAAAGTTATTGATTACGGTTAAAGCCGGAGATGTTAAATCAATAGTGGCTTGTTGATCTTCAAACGTGCTTGCAATAACGCCATGAGAAATATTTTGGGTACGTAATTCTTTAAAGTTAGACATAGTAGTCACCTTATTAGTTATAAAATTTAATCAAAAAGTAAAATTGTGAATTAAATTAAATAGCTAGGTGGACCACGTTGATATGCCGTACTAAAAGGACGGCTTAGGTTTGTACTTTGGTAAAAAGATGAAACAGCATTAGGTAGCGGTTGAAACAACCTAATAGCAAATGCATTAACATGAGAATCTAAGTCAATGTCGGGGGTTGCTTGGTCAGGAAATTCACAAGCGATAAAATGATTAGATATACTGGCGTTATCTATACTTACTTCGGTGGTATTGGCATGCAGAGTCAAACTCACACTCATTAAAAGTGCAAACAATACGGCATTACTACATATGCGCTGTACTAAGTTTGACATAGCCACTACCTTAAAAATCAGGTTAAAGATAAACCTGCTAAACCAATATATATCCTAATGAGATATATTACACAATAAAAAATTTACCTGATCTGAATCAAAGTAGTTATTTATTAATAATGTTATGGGGGACTATTTTTGATATTCAATACTATTTACATACCATTCTTTTTTACCTTGCGGTGTAGGTACCTCAAAATCATCGTCTACTTGTTTTTTTATCAGGGCGCGCGCCATAGGTGAGTCAATTGATATGTAGTCTTTACGGTCGTATATTTCATCAGGCCCTACAATTCTAAATTTTTTAACCTCGCCTTGCTCGTTTTCTATTTCTACCCATGCGCCAAAAAATACTTTATCGTCTTGCTGCGGCGAGTAATCAATAACTTTTAAATCGGGTAGGCGTTTGCGCAAATACCGAACACGACGATCAATTTGGCGCAGTAAGCGTTTATTATATTGATATTATAACCCCACCCAAATATATACTAAAATCACTACTTTAATACTTGTTAGATGATAGAAAAGAGTTAGTATTAAGGAAAAGTAAATATACTATATAATAAAAAGTATGGCATACATCCAAAAAATAAACGTAAAGTATCATGATAAAGAGGCTGGTAGTATTTGTGAGTTACCAGCTCTTTATACAGAGAAAGGTGTCGTGATATCACATATAAGATATCTTGCTTGGTACAGCTCTAAAAGTGAGTCATGGAAAGAGCGCTCTATATTTTCTTTAAAGCTCCTACTCACATATATTGATGTCGTACCAAACTTTGAAAACTCAACTTTATTATTAAAAGGTTTTACTAAAGCACTATTAGTAGGAACAATCGATTACGATAAAATGGATGACGAACTTGGATTGTATTGGAAGGCAAGAAAGCCTAGAGATGCAAATAATATATTATTTCATATAACGCATTACTCTGATTTTTTAGCTTTACAGGAAGGGTTTGACTCATCAAGGATAAACCCCTTCAGAAAAGCAACCAGTTATGAAGAGAGATTAAATTGGTGTGCATATTATCATAAGCACGCAAATGTGTTCCTAAATCATTTATCTAATCAAAATGACGCTGCCTTTAATGCGAAGAGAGTAAGATTCATTGATCGGTTATTAGAGCCTAAAATAAATAATGAAAAAGCGATGAAATTCCCCGATGAGCACTTTGAAAAGCTTCTTTATATTGGAATGGTAAAAGGCTCAACACCAGACTATAAATCTCAAGCTATGACCATGTTATTAAATTATGGTGGATTACGTAAAAGTGAGCTATTTCACCTTTATGTTTCAGATATAACTTTACACCCAATATATCGAGATGAAGCATTAGTTAGGGTCTATCATCCAGAAATAGGCCGCTCACCTGACAGTAGTTTTGCAAATAGGCGAGAATACTTACTCGAAAGCACTTTCTATAAACCAAGAAATACATACCGATTATCAGAAAGACTATATGCGGGTTGGAAGTCACCTTTACTCACAAATAAAGACGGCTATTTTGAAGTGATATTTAACCCGCCTGAAAAAGCAAAAGAATTTTTAATATCTTGGGTTAACTATCTTAAATATCAACGGGTAGAGCCGGCAAAAACAGACACTCACCCATTTGCATTTACCAACTCCACAGGAGCGCCTGAAACGATAAAAAACTTTCAGCGAATTCATAAAAGAGCAGTAAAAAAAATTGGGTTGGAAGTTCAAAAAGAGCTTGGAACTACAGAGCATGGACACAGGCATGCATATGGTTATCGCGCACGACAACTTGGTTTAAGCCAAGTTGAAATTCAAAAAGCAATGCATCATAAGAGCTCTCTATCCTGCTTGGTATATATACAACCAACCTCAGAAGATATTCGTAGTAAGATGAGAGAGATTAAATGAGCAAACTTAAAGGTGACTCGAGCCTTCCATTAAATATACCTGTATCAATAAAAACATTGGGTGAATACAAAGCAATATGCAAAAAAAACGGTATTACTAACTCAAGATTACATTTAGAAAATTACAAAAGCATACCAGGCCTAATTGCACATCCAGAGAGGGTTTTTAAGGATGAGTGGGTGAGCTATAAAGATACATTTGATGTCCCTGATTTTTATTCCTATAAAAAGTTAAAGAGTATTATTAAGCCATTAGCTCTTAAATCACAAAAGGAATACAGGGCATTTGTTAAAAAGCAAGATGACCCTCAAATACCAAATGACCCACAGGGGGTATGGGAAAGTGAATGGGAAAATTGGTTTAAATTTTTAGGTAAAAAAGAGCCTTACAATTTAAAATTTATTGCAAAACCATATATAGCTTGGGCTGTAAAAATAGAAGAATTTATGACCCAAGCATTAGGCGGAGGTTCTAAAAACTCTTTGCTTTGTCGATTCGTTCGAATTTATATAGAAAAACACGATAAAAGCTTAACTCCAGAAGCATTTCTTACAAAGCAAAAGGTTAATATTAGACCCTTAAAGCAAGAATTAGAAAAGTTGAATACCGATAATATGCGGCGTAACTTGATAATTGCAGTGAATGAATTTTTAGACTTTGTAATTACCAACGATCTAACTAGTGAAGATGAGGAGACTGGAGAGATCATTCGTGTAATGGATGCTAGAAATCCTTTATCGCTGCTATCAAATTCAGCAAGTGTGATGTCTCCGCAACGCGCTGAGTCAACTAAACCTTGCTTGCAGTATTACTTTGTTAAAAAGGCCCAAGAGTGGATAATTCCAGCTAATGCAAAAACTTTTAAAGACCTAAAGCATTTGCAAAAATTTGATGCTGATTGGCTGAAAGTATCATCGAAGGAAGTAGATCGAAGTGACCCTGATTGCGTGATAAAAAAGATTGGAGATCAGCTTTATATGTGGTCTCCAATAAATTGGTTGCATACGTTCACTTTAACAAAAGTTCCATTGCGGGGTCGTCAGATTGCATATAATGATTCAGGTGAAGCAGATGATGTAATAGCTAATGTTGATCAAAATGGAAAAATAATTTGGGAAAAAAATAAATCTATTTTTTCGGGGTTAACAAAAAACCAAGCGTTTATTAAAAGAATGCCTGACGAAAACGCAGGGATGTTTATCACTACAAACAAAACAAGTAATAATGGTCAAGGTTATTCAATACCTTGGATACCTGAAGACCTTATTTATTGGTTAGTAAAACTTCGTAAGTGGCAGCAAAAATATAATCCTATAGATAACCCTACGAACTGGTCTAGTTGTAAAAGAACAAATTTAAATGAGTTGCAACTTAAGGCTAAAGGAATAAATTGTTTTTTATTTAGGGCGTATCAGGATATTGAGCCACAAAGTGTTGGTAATTCCCTAACACCAAGGTTAGCTGCCGCACTTTATAATGTTCAACCATCAAATTTAGAGCTTGCAACGCTATCAGGGAAGGAAGCAACGTTAAATCAGTATAAGTCTAAGTATACCCCTCACTCAATGCGTGTGAGCCTTATAACGGCTTATATAATGGAAATGGGGATGCCTATTGAAATAGTTATGAAAGTTGTGGGGCACTCATCAATTGTAATGTCTATTTATTACTGCAAAATTACGCAAGGCGATATTAGAAAGCGATTAGAGCAGGGCGAGAAAGAAGCATTAAAAACGAGGGTTGACGCTACTCAGAGTTTAATTGAACAAAATAAAATAGAGAAAGTAAAAAATGAATTGGTATCAAATAATGAAGAGTTACTAAATTCATTAACAAACTCTATTCCAGCAGGGAACTTCATTTTCAGGGATTATGGTATCTGCCCATATGCCGCAACTCGCTGTGAAGATGGCGGAGAACTTAATGGTAGTGGTACATCATTACGTGTACCGGCTCCATCTGGTTATCTAGGGACGCAAAATTGTCTTCGCTGTCGTCATTTTATTACAGGCCCCGCATTTATTGGTGGGTTGCTATCCATCACTAACGAAATATTATTTCACTCTAACACCCAGTCATCTCAATGCACAAAGTTACAAAGTAAAATTACTATGCTTGAGAAAAGTTTAGACGAATTAGATCGCCGAGAATACGTAGCTAATTTAAAAAATGAAAAAATTGACTTATCAGAGCGTAAAATTCTTGAGTTAAAAATAAGAAAAACTGAGTCAGAATATGAAAGTGCAGCAAAAAAAATGGATATGCTCTTATGTGACTTACAGTCGTCCTACAAGCTAATTAAAATGACACAATCAATAGCTAATCAAAAAGACAGCTTGTCCCTCGTTAAAATGAGTGATTCAGAAATAGAAATATCTTTAGAAGAGACATCTTCATTTGAGCAACTTCAAGAGGTTTGTGAGAATGCAACGATTTATGAGTCGGCCAATGCATCGCATGCCATAATTCCAAGATCTCAACAGTTGGATAAAATGGCTGTATTCAATGAAATATCTCCCGGCTTATTCTTACTCACAGAAGAGCAACAATTGCACGCTGGAAATCAATTAGCGCGCCTTTTAAAGTCTCGTTTAAAAACATGGTCAAAAGTTAGTCGTGTAATTAATTGTGATATTAAGCTCTCCGACCTTCTTGGTGATGAACAGATTTCAAAGTCTGAAATCGAATTTATTAATAAAAATAATACGTTAATTAATAGTGAGTTATGAGTATGTCACCTGAAGATCTACTAACTGAATTACAAAAAGGTTGCTCTACTAAGATTAGTGAAACCCTCGAAGCAATCTATAGGGTTTGTATGGAGCAAAGAAAAAGAGGTGTTGATGACTATTCTATTTCTACAATATCAAAGTTAGGCACTCAACGAGGGGTTCCAAAAGCACAAAGTATTCGTAATAAATCGGGTGAAAAGTATAGAGCACTTATTGCATCATTTGCAGAGAACAGCCCAGTAAAAGATCTTGGTAAGCAAAAGCATCAAGGGTTAGACTGGATAGATGAAATAAACAATCCAAAGCATCGATTACTAGCAAAAATTCAAGCTTCCGAGCTAATTGCGACTCGAAAAAAGCTACAAGAAATTATTCCACCAAACCTTCAAATTGATATTTATGACTACAAGTCTACTGGGCTTGGTTCTGAGCATAAACTATCGAATCAAGAGCGCAGAGCATTAGAATATTTATTATCAAATAGCTTTCAAAGCAAATGGAAATTAACGCCAACGGATTATGGGGAGCTTATTGATGAAAATAAGCATGCTGTTTTTAAAGCGGCTACCCTTGACGCTATAAAAAAAGCTTTAGATTTTTTATAGCCGTAATATCTATAACACACGCTAAAATTTAATTTGCTGTCTGGTTATTATAATCTTTGTAGTTTCAATAAAGGAAAGCTTCATTTGGATAGAAAAATTAAAAGACCCTATAGTTAGGCTTCAAGATAACATTTTCTCCTCTCAAGCATTAGCAGCTGAAAAACTAGCAAAGGAGATATAGTACCGATTGGTCCAGTCATAGAATTTTATGGAGGTGGGTAGTCTTCGTCACCAAACTCAAAATAGACTGACTTAGAAGTAGAAGATCTTGAATACCTCATATCTAAAGAGTTTATGCGCCGAGCAGGTTTGGAAGTGGGGCCAAACGGTAGTATATTATCAAGTAATGATAAAGATAACTTTCTCCCGGTTGCAACTTTAGATGCTGTTAAAAAAGCATTGCAGTATTTGTAATATTGGGATGGGGCAAACTAATTGTATACCAATCTAATAACGCGTGAAGGATTAGACAAGCTAAATAAAGAGCTTAATTACCTTTGGCGCGACTACAGACCTGAAATAACAAAAAAAGTAGCTTGGGCTGCTAGCCTTGGCGATCGTTCAGATAATGCCGATTATAAAGAAAATAAAAGATTACTTAGACAGATAGATTCTCGAATTAGGTTCCTTAGAAAGCGCATCGAAGCAGTCAAAGTTATTGACTACTCTCCTCAACAAGTCGGCAAGGTTTTCTTTGGGGCATGGGTAGAGGTTGAAAATGATAATGGTGAAACAAAAGCTTTTCGCATAGTTGGCCCTGATGAGATCTATGGTCGTAACGATTACATTTCTATTGACTCTCCTATGGCCAGAGCGATGCTAAAAAAGGAAGTTGATGATGATTTTCAAGTTAAAACGCCAGTAGGGATAAAAGAGTGGTTTATTAACAAAATTGAGTACAAGTAAAGAGCTAGTACAGCTTATGCAACAACTAACTTGAAAAACTCCGAAAGAGAGTATTTATATTTCAGCCTTCTGAGCTTTAGTCATCAAAATCTCTTTTGGTATAAAGACGGTTAGTCTGCTTAGAGCGAGTTACGGACATTGAACATATGCTGGTGAACGTGGATATTCTAATATTTTACAGTTAAAAAAAAATGTCTCAACAAAACTAATGGACTTGTAGCCATTAAAGTATGATGAAATCTACCCGAGAAAAGAGTCCTAATATTCAGAGTAATATTGCGTGTAGTGCTGTAAATCATTTTTTCAGTTTTTCTTAAGTAAATCTTAAGGTTTGCCTGATATTTTATTAAGACACTTTTTATTTAGCCGATAGGTTTCTTTAATTGCTTGACTTATCGGTGATTAATTTGCAAATTTATTATCGCTAATAACTAAAAAACAGGGATTTATATATGTTATCAGTTGTACTTCCTGCCAAAGACGAAGCCGAAAATATTGGCCATCTTATTGAAGAAATTCATACCAGCCTTGCTGATTTATACCCGTTTGAGATTATCGTTGTCGATGATGGCTGTAGTGATAGTACCTTTGAAACCGCCCTCGAAACTGGAAGAACATTAGGCTGTGATGTAAAAGCTATCAAACATGCCTACAGTGTCGGACAAAGCACAGCGATTGTGTCGGGTGTGTTACAGGCGAAATACACCTTGATGGCGACCCTTGATGCCGACGGACAAAACGATCCGGCTGATTTGCCTAAATTAGTTGAGCGCGCTCAACAAATAGAAGCCGCTAATTTTTGCGTAATTGGCTACCGTAAAAACCGAAAAGACACGCCTTGGAAACGTTTTCAGTCGCGTTTTGCTAATAAATTCCGCGATGCTATTTTACATGATGGTGTGCCAGATACCGGCTGTGGTTTGAAAGTAGTGCCCACAGCCACATACCTAAGGCTACCACACTTTAACCATATGCACCGTTATATTCCTGCTTTGGTCAAACGTATGGGAGGCGAAGTGCAAGTGCAAGAAGTGAACCACCGCGATCGTGAACATGGTCTATCAAAATACACGGCTTGGAATCGAGCTTGGGTCGGTATTGTTGATGTATTAGGCATGATGTGGCTTATTCGTCGTGGCAAAGTGCCAATGGTTAATGAAATTCAAACGAGTAACACTAGTGACGATTAACAGGCTCGCTAAATTTATTGTTAGTTTGTCGTTATTTATTGCGATAGCGTTTGCAGTTCAACAAGGTTTTTTTGAACATATCGCTGACAGTAACTGGGTCGCTAAGTTTGTTAAAGAACAAGGCAAACAAGCCGTTGTTGTATTGATGGCGATGGGGGCTGCCTATGCCGCTCTTGGTGCGCCACGCCAATTGTTAGCGTTTGCGTTTGGTTTTGCTTTTGGGGCTGTTGAAGGGGCACTTTTAGCGTTAGTAGCAACAGAGCTCGGTTGTATTTTGTCATTTTACGCCGCCAAATGGTTGTTTCGCTCAAGCTTGCAACGCAAATTTAATAAAAGTTTAATGAAATTTGAACGCTTGGTTAAAGACAATACCACCTTAAAGGTATTGATGATTCGGTTGTTACCTATCGGCAGTAACTTGTTTACTAATGTCGCAGCTGGAGCAACTACAGTACCGGCTCAGGGGTTTTTTCTTGGTAGCTTTATTGGCTACATTCCACAAACCTTAATTTTTGCCTACGCTGGCGCTGGAATTGGTTTATCAGAGCACGAAAAAATACTCATCAGTATTGCGCTGTTTATTGTTTCATCGGTAATTGGCTCACTGCTTTATCGCAGTCAATTTCGTCGTAAAGTACAAGAACTATAAAGAAGTTAGGTTATGAAAAATATAATAAAAACCTTCGAACAAGATGATTATTACGCCGTCTTAAAAATCTTACTGGCCTTTGCCGCTGTTATTATTTTATTAGGTATTGGTATTCGTTCACCGTGGCCTGCTGATGAACCTCGATTTGTTGAAGTAGCCAGAGAAATGGTTGCCACTGGCAATTGGCTATTTCCAATGCGTGGCGGTGAATTTTATCCTGATAAACCACCAGTTTTTATGTGGTCAATCGCTCTTTTTTATTCACTTATTGGCAACCTAAAACTGGCATTTTTACTGCCAAACGCCATCTGTGGCTTGATCACTTTATTTTTGGTGTATGATCTTGGGGCAAAACTCCATAGTGTTCGCGTGGGTCGCAATGCCGCTTTACTTTTATTAATTACACCACAATTTTTGATCCAAGCTAAAGCTGCCCAAATTGATGCGATGGTGATGTGTTGGATAACGATTGGTTGTTATGGCTTTATCCGTCATTTCATTTTAGGGCCCAATTGGCGCTGGTATTTTATTTCGTGGGCATTTATGGCGCTCGGCATTATTACTAAAGGGGTAGGTTTTTTACCTGTACTCATGTTTATTCCCATCATTGCTTATCGCTTGGCGAATAAAGACTATTTTAAAGGCAGGCTCACCTTCGCTTGTTGGTTAGGTTTTGTGCCCTTTTTCTTGGTGTTGGCGGCTTGGTTTGTACCGATGATGATTACGGTGGCAGAGCAAGCGACCCCTGAATTAATTCAGTACAAAAACAATATTCTGTTCAAGCAAACGGGCGAACGGTACGCCAATGCCTGGCATCACCTTGAGCCTTGGTATTATTTTATTGTTAGTGTAATTCCCGTGATGTGGTTTCCATTACCAATTTTATTGTTGAGCTCGCTAAAGCATGTTTATCACAAATTAAAAACAGATCCAGTATTGATGATATTGTTTGCTTGGGTTGTGCTTGTGGTGTGTTTTTTCAGTATTAGTCCGGGCAAGCGCGGGGTTTATGTGTTACCTGCATTGCCGATGTTGTCGCTGTTTACCACCATTGCTTACCATGAAGTTAAACTACCGTTATGGTTTAACCGCATCAGCAAAAGCATTTTATGGTTAATTGCTATTGTGCTTGTTGTCGCTTGCATTGGTTTATTAACGGGTCATAAAAAATTAGTGAAACCATTAACCGCATACCCTGAAATGATCCCGTGGGCGGCAGGTTTAGCGTTTATTTTAGCAGCGATATGGTTAGTTAGTTTATGGCGATTACGGTCGAAAAACGCCTTTTTTAATTTAGGAATGGTAATTGTCGCTTCTTGGTTAATAGTGAGTACCTTAGGATATTGGCTAGCCGAGCCCCTGCGCACACCCAAACATGTTATTGAAGAAGTGGAAAACACCTTAGGTCAGCATGGTGAGCGCGGTGAACTTGGGTTAGTGAAATTTAAAGAGCAATTTTTATTGTTTTCACAATTACCAATAACGCATTTTAGTTACCTAGCAACGGATGAAGAAGAAGAGCGTAACGCATGGCTATGGATGGGCGAGAAGGCGGGTCGATTTATTTTAGTGCCAGATGATGCCAACTTAACGTGTTTCGATGTGTCTAACGGGCAAGATATGGGCTACGCTCACAGGCAGCACTGGTTATTATTAAGTGCTAAGCAAATGGCAGAAAACTGCCAAGCGCCAAAAGTTATTAAGCGTTTTAGTGTTCCTAGAGAAGCGTATTAATGAAAATAGCTGTAGTAGGAGCAGGTTTTGTTGGTTTGTCTAATGCCATTTTACTTGCTCAGCATAATAAGGTGGTTATCTACGATATCGTTCCAGCGAAAGTAGATTTAATTAATAGTCGTAAATCTCCCTTTGTCGATAAAGAAATAGAAGCTTTTTTATTTAAAGATGATCTCGATTTTGTTCAGTCACTTGAAAGCGCGTTAGGAATTAAAGCCAAGAAAAATTTTATGCCGATGCAAGCGGGCGATGTTTACCAAACCTTTGCAGATATTGATGACTTATTTAATGTTACTGGCTATAAGCCTAAAATGAGTGTTGAACAGGGCGTTAATAACTTTGTTGACTGGTATCGTGAATTTTATGGTTAAGTGATTTATCTATCCATTTTTGCATAATAGTGACATCTAGAGATGTCCGCCTATATTTCTAATATCAGTAATTATCTGCTGTAATCAAACAGGACACTTTGATAATGGAATATTATCCAATACTATTCATCAAGGTCCGTTCATGGCACAGACTGTGTGAAAACTAATTTTTAATAAATTGTCTTGGGTATGTTCTTAGTTTGAAACCATTTAAGATGGTTGCGATCGATTTTTTCTCAGTATCGCAATTTTCTCCGCGCGAGCGAAACTGCTAT